>JAUSMA010000007.1 GCA_030645475.1 Nitrospirota bacterium | reverse complement strand
GTTCTCGCATCGTTCAGACCCTCAACGGGGACCCGGCCGCCTCACCACTCGGCGGCGCGCACAGACGTGGTGCTCCTTACTCGTCGCACCGTGCGCCCCAGAGGGTACGCCTCGGCCCTTCACTCGCTGCGGCCTTGCTGGCTGCCTTTTTGAGCATCCCGCAAAACAGCGGCAATGGGCGAGGAGGGATTGGCGCAGCGGACCAAATCCGAAAAACCCAGCACTCATCACTGTTCACCCATCACACGATCTGATGCCACGATTCGCACTCCTTCTGACAACGTTCATTTGGGGCGCGACGTTTCCCGCAACCAAGGCGGTGTTGGAGCAGATTCCACCGTTGTCGTTTCTGTTTCTGCGATTTCTGCTTGGGGCGTTGCTGGTCGGGGGCGGGTTTCTGTTGTGGAGACTTCGCCTGCACCGTGACCCGGCGGTGTTGCGGGCCGGTGCGATCGCCACCGGCTGGCTCTTTCTGGGCTATGTCCTGCAAACCGTCGGGATTCACTACACCACCTCATCGAACTCTGCCTTCATTACGGCGCTGTATGTCGTGATTGTTCCCCTGATTCTTCGCCGATTCGACTGGCGCGTATTATTGGCCACCGGAGTCGCGACGGTGGGGCTCTGGCTGTTGGTGAAGCCCAGCGCATCCGGAAATCTTGGCGACCTCATGACGCTTGGCTGTGCCTTCGCATTTGCTGCGCATATCGCCTGTCTCGAGCGGTTTACCCGCGAAGTCGATGCGCCGTCCCTGTTTGCCTGGCAGATGCTGGCCATGGTCGTCCTGTTGCTTCCCACTATGCTGATTGAGCAGGCGCCGGCTCAGGCCTTTGCGCCGACTGTGTTGTTGTTGTTCGGGCTTGGGGTGACCGGAGGTCTTGCGACCGGGGCCTTTGCCGTTCAGATGTGGGTGCAGCGGATTGTGCCGGCACAACAGGTGGCGTTGATCTTTGCCTCGGAGCCGGCCTATGCGGCCTGGCTCTCCTGGTATTTTCTGGGGGAAACGTTGGATCTGCAAGGATGGATCGGCAGCGGCCTTATTTTAATAGCGGTGGTGGTGGGCTCGCTTGGCAGCGGTCCGCAAGCGCCATTGCCCGTCGCTGCCTCGGTCCAGCCGGTCTAGTATATCGGAGGAGTCAGATGGCACAAAAGTTCGGTAATGGGCGCTGGGTGCAGGAAGGGTTTCTGGACAATCGCGTCGAGGGGACGATTGTGGGGCGGATCCTGTTTGCCGTGATCGGTCCAGTCGATGTGTATTTGCGTGGAAATTTCAAACCCGATATCGCGGGGCAGGTCATTCAGTTTCGGAATCCCCGGTTTGAAGACGAGGATCTTGCCGGGCAGATCATCGGGGACATGGAAAATCCACAAATCGGAACAGTGAACCTGATCTCGTTCGATCCCCATCCGAATCTCGTGCCGCACCCCTACATCGAATGGTTTTCGGCGAGGAAGAATCACTATCGGATCGAGCTCGAACCGGCAGAGGCCTGGATTGTGCCGGCATCGGATTTGAGTGAAATCGATCCGATCAGTCGAACGATCCGTGAAGCACTAGCCGGGCTGGCGACCGAGAGGCCAAAACAGGAACCGACGGAGTGGGTGTAGCGGACTGAAGATCGTCGCTCGTTCCTCGTGAAGCGTATTTCGTGTTAAGCGAAGAGTCAGCTCTCCTACAAGGAACGAACGACGCTTCACGAACGACGAGCTTAAGCTAGACCGCGATGGCGTCCTGCTTGCTCTTGCCTTCACGGACGTAGATCGGCACATCCTTAATATCCCACACCAGCCCCAGCCCTTCCATCAGCTTCAGGCAGTAGTAGGTCATATCGACTTCCCACCAATAGAAGCCTTGACGGGTGGATGCGGGATAGTAGTGGTGGTTATTGTGCCAGCCTTCCCCCATGGTAATCAGCGCAAGAATGAAATTGTTGCGGCTGGTGTCCCCGGTTTCGTACCGCTGAGAGCCGTAGACGTGAGAAAGAGAGTTGATGGTGCAAGTGCCGTGGATGAGCACAACCGTCGACACGAAGAAGCCCCAGATCAACATCTGGGGGCCATTCGTGCCGAGACTTGGCGCGTAGGCTTCGAGCAATTTCCCCAATCCGAACATTCCGAACCCGGCGAGGGTAGGGACGAGGATATCGAATCGATCCAGGAAGCGGAGTTCGGGGAACTTCGCAAAGTCTGCAATGTTCTTCAAGCGAGGGGCAAAGTGCGTCTGTGACGTGAACCAGCCCATATGTGACCAGAGAAATCCTCCGTGAAGAGGGGAATGCACGTCATCCGGTGTGTCCGATGCGATGTGGTGATGGCGATGGTGCCCGGCCCACCAGAGCGGACCGCGCTGGGCGCAGGAGCCTCCCAGGACCGCAAAGGCAAACTGGCATGCGCGGGAGGTCTTGAAGGTGCGATGCGAAAAGTACCGGTGGTACCAGCCGGTGATGGCGAACATGCGCACGAAATAAAAGGCTGTGGCGACGGCGACCGCGGTCCAGCTCCATCCCACCCAGATGATGCCGAGACACATGACATGGACCGCGATGAGCGGGATGCAACGAATCCAGTCCATCTTTGGCGGTCCTTCGACCTTCATGTCTTCAATGCCGGCCCAGGAGTCGAACCAGCGGAGTACGGTGAGTTTGAGATTCTGGGCTTTGCTGGGCTGTAGGGCTGTTAGGTCGGACATTCGCTTACCTCCAAGTCAGGGGGCGATGCTTTACTGGGACGTGGTGCGTGGGACAGGTTCCCCGGTAAGGCTGTGTGAGATCGCGGCGCGTTGAAAATTACTCGTCAGGCAGGCCGCAGATACTGGAGTGCAAAGACTACGGCTTCGGTACTCCAGCGGTGCAAGAACGAGCCATTATACACAGAACCGTTTGAAAAGTGAAACAGGGCGTCAGCGGCAGCATGAATCTTCCCTTGTATTCTAACGGAATCAAAGGGGTTGTCTACTCTTTATGCAGACGCGATGTCACAAGCACCACTTGCCACGGCACTCGTTCTATTGCGAATTGACACCCTCGCCTCCTCGTCTCTAGAATGCAAAAATGATGAATGATCGTTTCCTCAAAGCGTGCCGGCGCGAACCGGTTGATTGTACGCCGGTCTGGTTCATGCGCCAGGCAGGCCGTTATATGGCGGAATATCGTGCGCTTCGCGCGAAACATTCAATGCTGGAGTTGTGCAAGACGCCGGAGTTGGCGGCACAGGTCACGATGCAGCCGATCGATCGTTTTCCGCTCGATGCGGCCATTATTTTTGCCGACATCCTGTTGCCCCTCGAACCGATGGGCCTCAATTTAGAGTTCGCGGAAGGCGAGGGGCCGGTCATCCACAATCCGGTGCGAACCCAGGCGGACGTGGAGCGGCTCAAGGTGATCGACGGGGATGAACTGGAGTATGTGGCTGAAGCCATCCGCCAGGCGCGCCGCGCATTGAACGGGCGTGTGCCGTTAATTGGGTTTGCCGGGGCTCCGTTCACGCTCGCGAGTTATGCCATCGAGGGCGGGAGTTCGCGGAACTATCTCCTCACCAAACAGATGATGTATAGCGAACCCAAGATCTGGCATCAGCTCATGGACAAGTTCGCACGGGTGATTACCGGTTATCTGCGGCGGCAAATCAAGGCCGGTGCGCAGGTGATTCAGCTGTTCGACAGTTGGGTGGGTTGTCTCTCCATCGGCGACTACGAAGAATATGTGGTGCCGCATGTCCAATTGATTTTTGAAGGGCTGAAGCGGGAAGGCGTGCCGATGATTCATTTCGGCACGGGCACCTCGGCGATGCTTCGTCAGATGCGGAAAGCGGGCGGGGATGTGATCGGGGTCGACTGGCGGATCCATCTCGATGAGGCCTGGGCCATGGTGGGGCACGATGTCGCGGTGCAGGGGAATCTCGACCCCTTAGCGCTCTATGCGCCGTTGCCAGAAATCGAACGCCGCGTCGCCGATATTCTGCGCAGAGCCGGTGGCCGGCCCGGCCATATCTTTAATTTGGGCCATGGAATCTTGCCGACGACTCCGATCGAGCATGTGGCCGCCGCCATCGATATGGTGCACAAGCTCAGCCAACGATAATGCCAAGAGCATATGGCGTATGGCTGATGGTGAGAGTTAGATGCAGTAGGTTTCATCGTTCGTCTGGCCATACGCTATAAGCCATTTTCTCTGGGTAAACATATGTCGGAATCGAAGAAGCCCATTGCCGTGCTTCTGATGGCGATGGGTGGGCCGGATAGTTTGGAGAACGTAGAGCCATTCCTGCTGGATGTACGGGGCGGTCGCTCCACGCCACCAGAACTGATCGAAGAGATTCGAGAGCGGTATCGAGCCACGGGCGGGAAGTCCCCGGCTGTTGGCATCTCCAAGGACGTGGCCAAGAAGCTCGAACAGCGATTGAACGAGGCCGGTGGCGAGCGATATCGTGTCTACGTCGGGTTGCGGCATTGGCATCCCTTTATCAAGGAGACCTATGCCGACCTGTTGGTTGATGGGCCGCAACAGATCATCGGGCTTTGTCTGGCGCCGCAACAGTCCTCGCTGAGTACCGGAGCCTATCGAAAGAAAGTCGAAGAGGCACAGGCTGCTCTGCAGGGTGATGCCCCGGTGAGTTATGTCGGTAGTTGGCATCGACATCCCGGACTGATTGCAGGGATCGTTGAGAACATCCGGCAGGCGTTGCTGAAGTTTCCTGCAGATGTGCGAGCGACAGTGCCGGTGCTCTTTACGGCCCATAGCCTTCCGGAACGTATCGTCGCGATGAAGGATCCCTATCCCGACGAGGTCAAGGGCACGGTCGATTCCGTCAAGGCGTTGCTGGGAGCCCAGCCGACGCGGTTTGCCTATCAGAGCCAGGGACGGTCGAGCGAACCATGGTTGGGGCCGACTGTGGAGTCGGCTGTGGATGAGCTGGCGCGTGAGGGGCATCGACAGGTATTGGTCGCGCCGATCGGCTTTCTCTGCGACCATGTGGAAACGCTCTACGATATCGATATTGAACTGAAGCAGTATGCGGCTGGTCGTGGTCTCCAGCTTGAGCGCATCGCCATGCTGAACGATTCGCCCGCCCTCATCGATACGCTCGCCTCGGTGCTCAAGGCACACGAATCATCCCACTGCAGTATCTCGTGACGACTCCTCGTACAGTGGCAGTCATCGGTGGAGGGATCTCAGGTCTTTCGACGGCCTATGCCCTTCACGAAAAAGCGGAGGCTGCCGGTATTCCGATTCGCTGTACGGTGGTGGATGCCGCTTCGGATTGGGGAGGCAAGATCGTTACTCATCGGATTGGCGATCTCGTCACGGAAGCAGGTCCTGATTCCTTCCTGTCTCAGAAAACGGCAGCCATCGAACTCTGCGCCAAATTAGGGCTGGCCGATCAACTCATCAATACTAACGAGACCAGCAAGAGGGCCTGTGTGTTTTCGCAGGGTCGCCTGCGCGAACTTCCTGAGGGATTGGTCGTGATCTCACCCAATCAATTGGGGCCCTTTCTCCGAAGCGGTCTGCTGAGTTGGTCCGGGCTCGCGAGGATGGGACTGGATCTGGCCATGCCGGTGAAGCGCTCATCGGATGATGAATCGCTGGCAGGCTTCTTCCGGCGGCGCATGGGCCGACAGGCCTTCGAGCGGATGCTCGAACCCTTGATGGCCGGTATCTATGCCGGCGATGCGGAGCAGATGAGTGTGCAGGCGACGTTCCCGCGTTTCGTCGAATTGGAACAGCAGTATGGGAGTGTCATTCGGGGCATGATGACGGCCAGGAAGGTCGGCTCCTCGGCCAGGCCTGCCGGTCCGAAGCGCACGATGTTCGTGAGTCTCAAAAATGGGTTGTCCGATTTGGTTACGGCCTTGGTGGCTCGACTGACGGAGCAGGGCGTGATGCTGAGGGGCGGCTGCGGCGTCGAGGCCCTTCGCGTGCGGTCCCATCAGCTCGGCCGTTGGATGTACGATGTCATTCTCAACGACGGCTCGGCCCTGTCCGTGGATAGTCTTGTCCTGGCCACTCCGGCTTATGTGTCCGCTGATCTCGTGCGTCCGCTGACGCCTATTGCCGGCGGCTTATTGGAGATGATTCCCTATGCCTCCACGGCAACGATTGCGATGGCTTATCCGCGTGCAGCGGTCTCCGGCTCGGCCGAAGGGTTCGGCTTTGTCGTGCCGCGGGCGGAAGGGCGCGACCTCATTGCGGCGACCTGGACCTCGCTCAAGTGGCCCCATCGAGCTCCGATAGATCAGCTGCTGGTCCGCTGTTACGTCGGCGGTGTCGGACGAGAGGCTATTTTACAACTGGACGACCAGGCGTTGGTGGCGCGGGTCAGGGAAGAGTTGGCCAGTATGTGCGGTGTGACGGCGAACCCAGGGTATGTGGAAGTGAATCGCTGGATGAAGGCCATGCCGCAGTATACGTTGGGACATCTCGATCGGCTCAATCAGATCGAGGGGGCCCTCAGTCGCTACGGGGGCCTGGTGCTTACCGGCGCCGGCTATCGAGGCGTCGGGATTCCGGACTGTATCCGTGACGGGGCGATTGCGGCCGATCGGGTCGTGCGTTATCTGTCCGGAGAACGACCGTCATAAGAAACGAGGACACACGATGGATGCCCGGATGCAAATTGCGAATGTGACAGGACCCTTCCGAGAGCCTCGGGAGCAGGTGTTCTCCTTCGACTATTCGATCCAGCGGGCCTCTTGGCCGACGGCCCAGGCCATTCGCGTAAAGGTCGCCATTCCTGAGGAGTTGGATTTCGTTCGGGGGAAGGTGTTAGGGGACGTCGTCGGGACGCCTGGTCAGCAGTTGATGATTTCGAAGTTCTTGTCCCGCCAGATCTCGGACGAGAAAATCCGCATTGCCGAGGCCGACGGTATGTTGTCCGAACGCCGCGATACCGTCGTGGCTCCCTTCACCGGGCCGATGGCCTATTTGTTCCCGCGTCTTGATGCCTGGGCGGTTGCACAACAAGAAGCATTGCGGGCAGAGATTACAAAGCTAGTCGGACTGTAGTCAGGCCTAGCAGGCTGCTGAAAAAGTCCACCAGCATCGTTCTCGGTTCATCGAAATCCTCAACGTACCCCTGAGGGTACGCCTCCGGTTTCGACTCGCCTGCGGCCTTGCTGGACGGCCTTTTTGAGCAGCCTGCGGGAATATCCTTCTATTGGACCTACAGATCCCTTTCCTCAGCCTGTTAGAAGACTTTTCGATACTGCTTCGAGTGCACGCCTGACTCATCGGCAAAGCCGAGGGAAGCGCTGTCGGGATTACTGGTGTTGTTGAGATCGATTCGATAGTGCCCGCGGATTTGTTCCATCGCCACTTCAAACGGAACAGCTTGGGGGTAGAGGTCGCCAGGGGCATGTGCGCCTCTGGTCAGGGTACGGATCACGTCGGCCTTTGCATATTGGGCATCGGAGACAATGTAGATGTCGGCGACGGCATGGTCCCCGAGGGTGTGGCCGGCTGTTGTCGCGGGGAGGAGTTCGGTCAGGGTGCCGGCGAGCCGGTCCTGTTTAAACCGTTTTAAGAGTCCGGCCACTTGGCTCTCGGTCGCTTCCGGAGGGACGGTGAGGCTGATGGCATTCATATCCGGGACGGTGGTGTGGACTTTGAACAGCACCGGCGCCGCTTCGGGATCTTCGATGATCGGTCCGGCCGGTCCTTCTGTCCCGGCGGCTTGCTTGTTTTTTGAGCTCGGCACGATCAGGGCGACAAAGAGCCAAATGCCGAACAAAATGCTGAAGATGACGATCAGAGGGTGGATCCCGGCACGTTTGCCTTCTTCGTAGGGATGCTGCTCATCGCTCATGGCGGCGTTCCTCAGTATGGGTCGCAGACTTCTGTCGTTTGGCTTCGTTCCACAGTCGATCCATCTCTTCGAACGAAAGGTCTCCAACCGTTCGGCTCGACGCGGTCGCGTGGGCTTCGATGAATTGGAATCGTTCGACGAATCGGTTGACGGCTTGGCGCAGGGCATCCTCAGGGTTCACTTTGATAAAGCGGGCGAGGTTCACGAGCGAAAACAGCACGTCGCCGAACTCCGCGACGATCTCCTCTTGTCGTGCGGTCGTCGCTTTAGCGTCGGGTTCTGTCTGATTCGATGCCAGGGGGCGGATGGCGACGCGGAGTTCCTGGATCTCTTCTTCGATTTTGCCGAGGACCTGATCGAAGCCCTTGGCATCGTGGGTCCAGTCGAAGCCGACGCGCGCGGCGCGTGCTTGAACCTGGTAGGCTCTCAGGAGGGCCGGCAGCATCTGCGGCACGCCGTCGAGCACCGAGTCCGGTCTGCCGGACGCTTGCCGTTCCGTGCGTTTGATGTCTTCCCATTTCGCGACCACCTGATCCGCATTCTTCGGGGTCGTGTCTGCCGCCCCGTTTCCAAAGACGTGAGGGTGCCGCCGCGTCAGCTTGTCGGCCAATTGCTCCAGCACATCTTCGATGGTAAAGCTGCCGGCTTCTGCGGCGATCTGACTGTGAAAGAGCACTTGGAGCAAGACGTCGCCAAGCTCTTCCGGCAGCTTCGTCCGGTCCTGCCGGTCCAGAATTTCTAAGACTTCGTAGGTTTCTTCAAGCAGATAGGGCTTGAGCGATTCATGTGTTTGCTTGCGGTCCCAGGGACATCCGTTCGGCGCGCGCAACGCAGCCATGAGGTCGACCAGTTTGTGAAATCGTTCAGACATTGCCGTCCTTCTTGTCACGTGGAGGTGGGCGCTCATTATACCTGGTTCTGGTGAGGCTCACTACTATCAGGTGTTCAGGCTGAAGGCTGAAGTGTAAAGACTATCAATCAATGATCTCACAAGGAATGCTCACGCCATTCAACGCCTTCTCGGTTCCTACGACCGTAGCTTCAATCAGAAGATGAATCCTCGTTGCGCAAGAAGTCCTCCCCTAAAAGCCTTCAGCCTATCTACCTGAGTCGTTACCAGGCGTTAATCGGCTGCGCGTCTTGCGCCGATGGAGGGCCTATGGTAGGGTACCGTCGCTGCATCTAGAGCGGGGGAGAAGCCTGTGGCTACAGAATCTGACGAAGGATTTGTCGTCCGTGATCGGCGGGGAGGGAGCGCCCCCGACCGTCCTGCTTCCACGTCGCCAGCCGCGTCTGAGGCGCAGCCTCACCAGCATGCGCCATCCTCCGATTCGCCCCAGGGGTCTGGCATTCCCGTCTCCTTTTCATCGTTCGTCATTTCGTTGGGCAGTTCCTCGATGATGCTGATGGGGGAACAGCTGGATCCTCAGCAACCGCCGATGCCGCCGAATCTACCGCAAGCCAAAGACATTATCGATTTGCTCTCGGTCTTGGAGCAGAAGACCACGGGCAACCTCACGACGGAAGAACAAGCGGTGCTGCGGGATATGCTCTACGCTCTTCGGATGAAGTACGTGAGTCTCACTGCCAAACAGTAGCCCCGCTCCCGCCGGTCGACTCCAGACGTGTCTGTCAGTTACCCTGATTCAAGGATCGTACCTGTCAACCCGTTCCTGCGTCGAGCTGCTGACAAGAGGGAATACCGGATGTGAGTGAGAGTAAGAAAGAAACAGGCCCCCTGTCTTTGGCAAAGACGGTGACTGGTTCCGTACCAGGGGGCGCGGTCTCTCCTGCTGGGTCTCAGTCTTCTCAGCGATTCGGACCGAGCCCTGAGCCTGAACGGCGGAAGGGGCATTTACGGCCGGTCTGGATTGTCCTGATTTTCCTGCTCCCCTGCCTGGCGCTGACCCTGTACTATTCTCAGATCGTGGTTCCCGGCGGCGAGGAAACAGATTCCTTTCTGCCTACAACGAGCTACGCGTTTGTGCTCCTGCTCCTCAATCTCGATCTGATCGGGTTTGTGGTGCTGCTGCTGCTGCTCTCCCGCAATCTCATCAAGGCGTACTTCGAGCGAAGGCATCGGCTCTTCGGGTCAGGATTTCGAACCAAATTGGTGGCGTCCTTCATTGGATTCTCGCTCATTCCAACCGTGCTCCTGGCGTTGGTCGCGAGCGGATTGGTCAATAAAGCGGTCGATGTGTGGTTCAGCGATCAGATCGAACAGGTCATGCGGGATTCATATGACGTGGCGCGGATGCAGCATGCCGGCCACATTACCCTGGCGGTGAACAGCGCCAGAGCCATCAGCCATGAAATCTACCGTGAGGATATGCTGCTGGCAGAGCAGCGCGATTTGCTGGTGGCGGCCATGGCGCGTAAGCGAGCGGAATTCGGCGTGGCCGGTATTGAAGTCTTCTCTGCCAAAATGGAAACGCTGACGAAGGCGTTGGACCCTGACGTGCCCTCATCGGTGCTCGATTTGCCGATCGGCCAGTTGGTGCTCCAGGTGATTAACGGCAAACAGGAAGTGAACGCGGTGCAGGAGGCCCAAACCGGGCGCTTGGTACGGGCTGCGGCACCCATCGCCGCGACCGGGCGGAGCGGCGAGATCGGCGGCGTGGTGGTGGTGGAGGCCTTCGTCCCCGAATCGCTGCTGGCCAAGATGGAAGGGATCGGCCATCAGTACGACGAATACAAACAGACCAAGGCCATGAAAAACCCGATCAAAGCCGGGGCCTATCTGTTCGTCGCCGTGATCACGGTGCTCATTTTGTTTGGGGCGACGTGGTTTGGGTTCTATGTCGCGCGGAGCATTACGGTGCCGATTCAGCGGTTGGCTGAGGCGACGGAGGCGATTGCGCAAGGTGATCTCTCTGTCCGGATCGATGCCAAGGCGACGGATGAAATCGGCACCTTGATCGAGTCGTTCAACCGTATGACGGCAGATCTACAGGGGAGCAAGTCCAAGATCGAAGAGGCCAATATCTCGTTGCGTCAAAACAATCTCGAGCTCGACCGCCGTCGTGCCTATATCGAAACAGTGGTCGAAACGATTGCGGCGGGCTTACTGTCCATCGATAAGCATGGGCTGATCACGAACTTCAATCCGTCCGGTGAACGGATCCTCGGGCTTGCGGCAGATCGACTTCGAGACCGACCGGCCAATGAAGTCTTTAAAGAGTTTGGGCTGGAGCTGTTTCAGACGGTCTACGATCGGATGTTGGCCGATCAGCGCGATACGTTGGCGCTCGAGGGACCGATGGAGGTCGAGGGCCGATTTTTGACGATTGGGCTTCATGGTTCGCGTATGAAGGATGAGGCGAATAAGGATCTTGGTATCGTGCTGGTGTTCGAAGATCTGACAGAGTTGATTAAAGCGCAAAAGGTGGCGGCTTGGCAGGAAGTGGCGCGGCGGGTGGCCCATGAGATTAAAAACCCCTTGACGCCCATCCAATTGTCCGCGCAGCGGTTACGGAAGAAATATTACGAGAAGTCGCCGGACTTCGATGCGATCTTCGATGAGACCACGAACGTGATCGTCAACGAAGTCACGAGTCTCAAACATATGGTCGACGAGTTTTCGAAGTTTGCCAGGCTGCCGACTCCGCAGATGGCGCATCAATCACTTCACGATGTGATCAATGAAGTCACGACACTCTATCGAGGGGCCCATAAGGATGTTGAGTTGGTTGTGGCGCTGGACGAAGACCTCCCGTCGCTCAATTTCGACCGTGAGCAGCTCAAGCGGGTCATGGTCAATTTGCTCGACAACGCCATTCAGGCGATGCAACAAAAAGGGCGGGTATGGCTGTCGACCAAGTACGATACGAAGCGTCGGCGGGCCGTGGTGAGCGTGGCGGATGAAGGTGTGGGTATTGCGCCGGAAGACCAGGAGAAGCTCTTTGTGCCATACTTTACGCGGAAGAAGACGGGGACAGGGCTGGGATTGGCCATCGTGCGGCGCATCATTACCGATCACGACGGACAGATCCAGGCCGGCCAGAACCAGCCGAAAGGGGCCGTGTTCACGTTCGAGTTACCGGTGTAATTGAAGAAGTGCTGAGTGTTGAGAATCGAGTGCTGAGAGGCAGGATGCGCGTCGCCTTGCCGATCACCGATCACGTTTTACGGGGGATTCATGTCTGCATCGATTTTAGTGGTAGATGACGAAGAGGCGATTCTCACATCCTTGAGCAGCATTCTGCGGGATGAAGGGTATGAGGTCGCGGTGGCGAAGAACGGCGTGGAGGCGTTGCGCGCCTTCACGCTGGACCCGCCAGACCTCATGATTCTCGATATCTGGATGCCTGAAATGGACGGCATGGAAGCCTTGCGCCGGATTCGGGAATTGGCGCCGACGGCACAAGTCATGATGATGTCCGGGCATGGCTCGATTGAAACGGCGGTCAAGGCGATCAAGCTGGGGGCCTATGACTATATTGAAAAGCCCCTGTCGCTCGAGAACGTCATTCTTCGCGTCAAACATGCGTTAGACCAATATAGGCTGGAACAAGAGAATCGGACGCTCCGGACGACGGTTCAACGGAAGTTCGAGCTGGTGGGACAGTCGTTCGCGATGCAACAACTGCGACAATTGATCGAGACGGCCGGCCCCACGAATAGCCGCGTGTTGATCGGAGGGGAGAACGGGACGGGGAAGGAACTGGTCGCCAGAGCGATCCATACGCAGAGCGCCAGGTCCACTCGACCGTTTGTGGCGGTGAACTGTGCGGCCATTCCGGAGACCTTGATCGAGAGTGAACTGTTCGGGCATGAAAAGGGCTCCTTTACCGGCGCGACCTCGATGAAACGCGGGCAGTTCGAGCAGGCGGATGGGGGCACGCTGTTCCTGGACGAAATCGCCGACATGAGCTTGAACACCCAGGCGAAGGTCTTGCGGGCGTTACAGGAGCAGCAATTCACTCGTGTCGGAGGAACGAAGCTCCTCAAGGTGGATGTGCGGGTCTTAGCCGCGTCCAATAAGGACTTGCTCAAAGAAATCGAGAAAGGCACGTTTCGCGAAGACCTCTTCTACCGGCTCAACGTCGTGCCGATCATTGTGCCGCCTCTCCGGGAGCGCCGGGACGATATCCCGCTGCTTATTCGCCATTTCATGAGAGTCCATGCGGAGGAGCAGGGATTGCGGAGCAAAGAAATTGCACCGGATGCGATGGCGGTGTTTCAGCAATATGAATGGCCGGGGAACATTCGGGAGTTACGAAACCTGATCGAGCGATTGATGATTATGGTGCCGGGACCGGTCATCGAGGCGGCGCAGGCGGCCAGCTCGTTGCAGGCGCGCCCAGGCGGGTCTGGGAACCATGCGGCCATTCCTGCTGTGAATCCGCTCTTTGCGCAGGCGTATGACTCGCTTCGGGATGCGCGCAATGCATTTGAAAAGGACTATATCGCGCGAAAGCTGCGCGAGCACCATTGGAACATTTCCCGTACGGCGGAAGATTTGAAAATCGAGCGGAGCCATCTCCACCGGAAGATCAAGCTGCTTGAAGTGGAGATGCGGCCTGAAATTTAGAGGGACACGGCAGAGGCTATCTTGGGGCGGTGCGGGAGTTGTGACGGAGACTTACGAGCGACCGGCCTTTGCGAAGACCTCTTTTAGCAGATCGGTAACGCGGGCAGCAGGGTTCGTCCTGATTTTCCGTTCTTCCTCGGCGAGCATGAGGAAGAGGCCGTCGAGGCTCTTTCCCACCACATAGCGGTCGATGTCGACTAGGTCGCTTTTGGCGAACGGAATGGCCTTGAAGTGGCCGACCAGTTCTTTGTATTGCTTGGTCACGCCGACGTCGTTCATCGCTTTTTCCACTTCCGGTCGGAATGCGGCAGTCAGTTTCTCGGTCGTCTTGCCTTTAAAGTAGTCGGTGGCTGCAGTCTGACTTCCGTTCAGAATCTGGTTGGCATCGGCGAAAGACATCTCTCGAATCGTTCCCAGGAAAATCTGTTTGGCCTGTGGCGCGGCCCGTTCTGCAGCCCGGTTCATACTCATGACGAAATCGTCGATCTCCGGACCGAACCCAAACGTACGGAGTCCTTTCTCGAAGGCCTGCAGCTGGTCCGGCATCAGAATCTTGATCGCTTGGTTGTGAAAGTAGCCATCCACCTTCCCCGTCACATTTACCGCGTTTCCGGTCCCGATCTGTAGGGCTTCCTTGAGGCCCGCGGCGATTCTGCTCTCGTCCAGGAGGCCTCCTCCAGACGGGAGCCCTAGCACTTTCAACGATTGGTCGAGCTCAGCACAGGCTGGAAGGGTGATGAGGAGCCATCCAATGAGTGCAAGACGATAGGGCATAGGCCTGTTCCTTCGTTAAGCTGAGGGGGAAGTCGAGTGTGCATGACCCTATGATCAAGCGGGCAGGACAGTATAGGCGAAATTGGTCTCGATGTCTTCTTGTGAGATCGGGGGTCAGTGCGTTGACCTCTGCAAGTGTCGTCCGTTAAGATGCGCCCTCTTATGACAACCTACCGAGATGCCGGAGTCGATATTGATGCGGGCGACGAGTTCGTCGACCGTATTTCGCCGTTGGTGCGATCCACGTTCCGTCCTGAAGTCCTGACGGACATCGGCGGGTTCGGGGGATTGTTCCGGCTGCAGGCCCATCGTTATGCCGAGCCGGTCCTGGTCTCCGGCACTGACGGGGTCGGAACGAAGCTGAAGATTGCCTTCCTCACGGATCGCCACGATACCGTCGGGATCGATCTGGTGGCCATGTGCGTGAACGATATCGTGGTCAGCGGCGCGGAGCCGCTGTTCTTTTTGGATTATTTCGCGACGGGAAAACTGGCTGTCCCCAAGGCTGAGTCCGTGCTCAAGGGGATCGCTGAGGGCTGTCGCCAGGCTGGCTGCGCCTTGATCGGCGGAGAAACCGCCGAGATGCCCTCCTTCTATGCTGAGGGCGAGTATGATCTGGCAGGGTTCGCCGTCGGCGTGGTGGATCGACCCAAGATGATCGATGGCCGCAGCATCGCGCCGGGCGACGTGCTGATTGGACTGGCCTCAACCGGTTTGCATAGTAACGGCTATTCCCTGGCCCGCCGGGTCTTGTTGGACAAGGCGAAGCTGGACATGACCAGTCGCTTGCCGGAACTCGATCGGCCGCTCGGGGATGTCTTGCTGACGCCGACCAGAATCTATGCCAAACAGGTCCTCTCGTTGATTCAGGAATATCCCATCAAGGGCATCGCCCATATCACCGGCGGTGGCATTACCGAAAATCTCCCGCGCGTGTTTCCCTCTGGTGTCCGGGCTCAGGTGCAGCGGAGTGCCTGGACCGTGCCACCTATTTTTCAGGCGATTGCCAGGCTTGGGCAGGTCGAGCGGGAAGAGATGTATCGTGTCTTCAACATGGGGGTCGGGATGATTCTCGTGGTGCCGGCGCCGTCTGCTCAGGCGGTTATTGCGCGGGCCACGGCGTTGGGCGATCCGGCTTGTCAGATCGGGACCATCGTGTCATCGACCGGCGATGGACCATTGGTGGAGTATGTCGACTAAGCGGACGGATGCGCTACGAGTCGCCGTGTTGGCATCCGGGCGCGGATCGAATCTTCACGCGGTGATCGACGCGATCGAAGCGGGGACCGTTCAGGCCAGGATTGTCGCCGTCATCAGCAATAAGAAAGACTCCCCGGCGCTCGAGCGAGCCAGCCGGCACGGACTCTCCGGTCTCTTCATTGATCCTAAACTCTATGCAGGCAGGCCTGATAGCCGCGAGGCCTACGATCTCGCGCTCCTCGATGTGCTCAGGCAGCACGACGTGGAGTTGGTGCTATTAGCTGGGTATATGAAGATCGTGACCAGAGTTTTGGTGGAGGCCTTCGCCAATCGCATGATGAACATCCATCCGTCCCTGTTGCCCTCGTTCCCGGGGTTGGATGTGCAGAAGAAAGCCATTGAGTGGGGCTGTAAGCTTGCCGGATGTACGGTGCACTTTGTGACGGAAGGCGTGGATGAAGGACCGATCATTCTTCAGGCAGCGGTTCCGATTCTCGACGAGGATAGTTCCGACACCTTGGCGGCTCGGATTCTTGTCCAGGAACACAAAATCTACCCGCGAGCGGTTCAGCTCTTCGCCGAAGGGCGATTACGGGTTGAGGGGCGTCGTGTGTTGATCGAGGAGGGAAAGCCGGTCGGCGATGCGGTGATCGGCCCGTTCTAACTCCGTCGCGGAACGAACTTCCGGTAGAGTCTCAGAGAATGGTTGTGTATAATGCGCAGATCTGTGAGGCGTTCGTCTCGCCGGTTGTCAGTTGGTCGAGTGGGGGGCTAGCTCAGTTGGGAGAGCACTACGTTCGCAACGTAGGGGTCGGGGGTTCAATTCCCCTGCCCTCCACCAAACCAAGCTAGCTTGTGCCGTTTGTTCCTCTTTCCTCTCATCTCCGATACACCACTGTGACGCGGGCGAGATAGTCGACGAGTTCGGCGATCTGTCGTCTGATTACAACCCGGTCTTCTCGTGCGGCTGCTTGCTCCAGGACACCTCCGATTACACTGATGGCGTCGAATCCGTATCCTCCCCCATCCCCCTTCAGGCGATGACCGATCAGATGAATCGCGCGCAGGTCATTCTCTTTCAACGCACGTTCGAGCGTATTCACGTCACCTCGACGGTTCTCTAAAAACCCAGGTACGATCTCTTCGAGGTCCTGGTCGATCAGTACGGTAATGGGCCCCTCTGCGCTTTCATTCTGTCCCCTTGTCATGAGGTGCAGCGTCCTTTACAAGCCTGTAGTACTTCTAAGAGCGTGTGCTTCTTGATGGGTTTGGTCATATGGGCATTGCAGCCGGCGTCGAGAATCTTGATTCCGTCTTCTTTCAGAGCTAGAGCGGTCAAGGCAATGATCTGTGTCGGCGGAAGATCATGCTCCCGTTCCCAGGCCCTGATCGCGAGGGTGGCTTCATAGCCGTCCATGACCGGCATCTGCATGTCCATGAGGATCAGGTCGTAATAACCATTCTTGAATAGCTCCAATGCGATGCCTCCGTGATTCGCGATATCGAGGCGATAGGGCGTCTGCTTCAAATAGGAACGGATCAGCACTTGATTGTCCGGGGAATCTTCGACCAATAGGATGCGAAGCGCTCTGGTTTCGTTCGAAGCTGAGGGAGTCACGCGTGCTGAAGTCGTGGCGTGGTGGGTGCCCGTTGCACGGTCGAGGGCGATCCCGACGGTCTGCAGCAGATCAGATTTCCTGATGGGTTTGATCAAATACCCGCCGAGTCCCATATCGTAGGTGCGGGCAATGTCGTCGGCCCAATGGTGGGAGGCCAGCATCACAATCGTCAGGTCGAGGGAGGGGCTGGCCTGTCGGATGGTTTCGACGACTTGGAACCCGTCCATCTCCGGCATGCGGCAGTCGAGAAGCAAGAGCTGATAGGGACGCGCCGACATAGAGGCGCGCCGCCATTCAGCGATGGCTTCGCGGCCAGACGCAACATCTGTCACTTCTGCACCCAAGGCGGCCAGGGTTTCAGAAAGGATCAGGCGGTTGGTGGCGTGGTCGTCCACCACAAGGGTTCTGATTCCCTGAAGATTGACGAGGGCGTTATCCTGCGTAGGTGCTGGACTGGATTGCACCGCTAACTGTACCGAGCAATGGAACGTGCTGCCCTGCCCGAGGGTGCTATCGACCCATATGCGTCCGTTCATGAGTTCGGCCAATTGTTTTGAAATGGTGAGGCCCAAACCGGTTCCCCCATACTTGCGCGTCATGGAGGCGTGACCTTGGGTAAAGCTCTCAAAGATGGTATCGAGTTTGTCGGACGGAACGCCGATACCGGTATCGCTGACGGAAAATCGAATCGCTCCAGGCGTGGGAACATCGGGGTCCTCTGTGACCCGCACGGTGATGGACCCGCTGTCTGTGAATTTGATTGCGTTGCTGATGAGGTTGAGGAGTATCTGGTGGAGCCGGTGGGGATCTCCGATCAAGGCGCAGGGCACGGTGGGTGAGAGGTGGCAGGCCAGTTCGAGGCCTTTTTCATTCGCCCGCATGGCGAGAATCTCGATGGCCTTTTCAATCAAATCGTTCAAGTCGAAGTCGGTTGATTCCAATTCAAGATGGCCGACTTCAACTTTTGAGAGGTCTAGAATATCGTTAATCAGACTTAAGAGGTTTCCTCCGGCTCGGCGAAAAATTCGCAAATATTTCCTCTGATCGGGGGTGAGGTCCGTTTCCCACAACAAATCGGCCATCCCGATAATCGCATTCATCGGCGTCCGGATCTCGTGGCTTACGCCGGCCAGAAACTCGCTCTTTGCCCGGCTGGCGACTTCCGCTGCCTCTTTGGCCAGGACGAGAGCTTGCTCAGCCCCCCGGCGTTGGTGAGCTTCGAGCGCAAGGGTGATAAAGGTGGCCAGTGAACTGGAGAAATACACTTCCTCCATCGTCCAGGAACGAGGCCTCCCGACATGTTCGTGGCATAACACGCCGATGACCTGTCCCTTGCGACGGACTGGCGCATCCAGCATGGCGCCAATCCCGAGTGGGGTCAGATAGGATTGGGAAAACTCCCTGGTCCGGAGGTCTGCATGCGCGTCATGGGCCGCAATCGCATGTTCTTCATGTCCGATGGCTTGGAAGTAAGACGGGTAGTCTTGGGCGGGCAGTGTGGCGCCGGCGGTGTGCCGGTTCGAGATCCGTTCGTAGAGGTCGAGCAGTTCAAGCTCATTGCCTTGTTCGTTGAGCGCCCAAATGCTCGACCGCTCCACTCCGAGTACTCGGCTTCCCGTTTCGGTGATCAATTGCAACGCTTCGTCGAGATTTCCCGAGTAGATCGCCTCGTGCTTGGCCAGTTCACACAGCGAAATCTGTTGCTGTTCCAGCTTGCGCGCCCGCTCTCGTTCACCGTGCTCGATGTGTGTGCGCTCGGTGATGTCTTCTGAAATGCCGAGCAAATACTGGGGGGTGCCATCCTCGCCGTTGATCGGGACTTTCTTGGTATGGAGCAGCCTTTTTCCCTTCTGCCGAGTTTCGACGGGTTCTTCCGGAATATCGAGACTCTGCCCGAGCTGCAATGCTTGACGGTCCAAGTTTGTGAAGAAGTCGGCTTCCTGTTCGGAGAAGAAGTCATAATCGCTTTTACCGATGAGTTCTTCTCTAGGATATCCGAGCAATTGTTCCCCTGCCAGGTTGAAGCGCACAAACTTGAGGGTCTTGGCATCTTTGACGAAAATCATGTGGGGGATATTCTCGATGATGGAGGCCAGGAGCGTTTGATTGTGTCTCGTTTCCTCTGCGATGCGGTTGCGTTCCGTAATGTCTCGATCGATGCCACAGTATCCGCTGAACCTGTTGGCATGATCGAGTATGGGCATGCCTCCGCATTCAAGGACGATGCGGCGGCCGTCTTTATGCAGGTAGACGGACTCGATACGGCTGAACGGTTGCCGCGCTTCTGCGATGGGGGCAAACAGGTTTTCGATGCGGCGGGCTTCTTCCCGCGGCATCAAGTCGAACAGAGTTTTCCCGAGTACGTCCTTCGGTTCATATCCGAGGATATCGAAAACTTGTGGGCTCGAGTAGGTAAACACTGCATGCGCATCGATTTCCCAGACCCAATCGCTTGTCGTTTCCACCAAGGCGCGAAACCGTTCCTCGCTTCTCTGCAGAGCCAGCTTCGCTTGTGTCGTATTTTGAGGGAGGGCAGCGCGGCGTCCTTGCTTCCTTGTCGATTCGGTACGTGAGGGCAGGGGCACTTGGCGTGTTGATGGCTGTGTGGCCTGTAAGCGGCGGGGGGCAGGAGCGGTTGGTTGTCGCTTAGCCGTCTGATTCGTTCGCCTCGGTGGTGTTTTCTTAGGCATGGACACTCAGGCTCTCGCTGACGACGGAATGCATATAGCCTGAAGAGACTGGGAAAGGATATGAAGGTAAGGGCAACGAGAGGGTGGCGGTACGTGCCGCGCCGATTGCCACCAGCACATCTCGTCGAGGCCCTGGCATCATGGTCATAGCAAGGAGAAGGTCAGTCCTCGTGGGAATGCGGGACGAGCGTGAGAATGCCGGCCTGCTTGGCTCGATTGCGGCCTTCTTGCTTGGCTTGATACAGCGCTTGGTCTGCGGCTTTGATTAAATCGGTGGGGGAGGCGGTTCGGCTTGGGATGATGCTGGCAAAGCCGACGCTGATCGTGATGAATTTGCCGTCAGAATGTGTAATCCCGAGGGCTTGAATGCGCTGGCGAAGTGTCTCTGCTACCTGGGCCGCTCCGTCCGTACGGGTGCCGGGGAGGACGACCACGAATTCGTCGCCGCCATAGCGAGCGACCAGGTCTCCTGGTCTGTTGACGGCACCCGAGATCGCAGCAGCCACTTGCCTGAGGCATTCGTCGCCCGATGTATGGCCATGGGCATCGTTATAAGATTTGAAGCGATCGATGTCGAGCATGATCAGGGAGAGCGGCGTCGATTCGCGAACGGCCCGACGCCATTCCTGATCCAGGAAGTCGTCGAATTGACGGCGATTGGTAATGCCGGTGAGGCCGTCGAGGCAGGATAGGCGGAGGAGCATCTGGTTTGCTTCCTGGAGTTGGCGCATAACTTCAAGGAGCTCCTGCTCTCGGGCTTGCCTGCGATCGATTTCGTGAACCAGGCGTAAGACCGATCGGACGCGCGTCAGCAGTTCAATCTTGTTGATGGGTTTCCCAATATAGTCGAGTGCGCCTGCGGCAAAGGCGAGCTGGAGATCGACTGGATCGGTTTTGACGGTGACCATCATAATGGGCGTGTCGCGGAATCGTTCGACCGCTTTGATTTGACGGCAGGCTTCGATGCCGTTCATTTCCGGCATAATAATATCCATGAGGATGAGGTCGATGCGGGCGGCTCCGCGCTTGTCGCCATCGAGTCCGAGCAACCGGAATGCATCGGCTGCCGAGTCGGCGACCAGGATATGGTCGTAGCCGGCTGCCGAGAGAATCGACTGAAGCAGGAGGCGGTCGTCCGCCGAGTCATCAACGATTAAAATTCCCATGCGCGCGATACCCCGTGAATACGAGTGGTGAGCCTGAGAAAGCGTAGCAACTACTCCTGATAAACTCCAGGATAAAGCTTTTTGACGCAGGGCTGGCAGATGCCGTGGCTGAATTCAGCCTCGGAATGTTCGCCGATGTATTCTTCCAATTGCTGCCAGAATCCACCGTCATTCCGGATTTTCTTGCAGGACGCGCAGATGGGGATGAGTCCTCTGAGGACTTTCACCTCCCCCATCGCCTTCTGTAGCGCATCATTGCTTCGACGGAGCTCTTCTTCGCGCGCTTTACGGCAGTCCATTTCCTTCTTCAGCGCCAGCGCGGAGGCGGCACGGGCGAGGAGTTCTACGCTGGTTACGGGTTTGGTGATGAAATCGATGGCTCCGGCTGCGAAGGCTTCTTGGAGATTGGAAAGGTCGCTCTTGGCCGTGACCATGATAATAGGAATGTCACGAAGATGCGGTCGGCTTTTGATCTGGCGGCAGGCTTCGACTCCGTCCAGCTCGGGCATCAGGACGTCCATCAGGACCAAGTCGATCTGGGGTGGCGGTGTCTGGCCGTCCATGTTGAGTAGGAGGAACGCAGCCTGTGCTGAGTCGGCACTCTGGAGATCCGTATGGCCGGCTTTCCCGAGGATGGCTCGGAGGAGTACTTGCTGGTCCGGGGAGTCGTCGACGATAAGAATGCCCATGCTGTGTCCTGTCAGGCGCTTACACGGAATGTGCGAGCAATTACCTTCGAGTATAGCAGGTGCCGGTCGGGCTACTGGAGCTTGGCGCGCACGAGTTCGCTGATCTGTTTTCCGTCTACCGTTTGACCGGCCACCAGGACCATCACTGCCTTCATCACCGCTCCCATTTCTTTGAGCGAGTGCGCGCCGGTTTGTTGAATGGCTGTGTCGACGATGGTGGCGAGTTGTTCCGGTGAAATGGCTTGCGGGAGATAGGACTCGAGAATGGTGATCTCTTGTCGCTCCTTTGCCGCGAGCTCGACGCGGTTGCCCTTTTCGAATTGTTCGACGGATTCACGGCGCTGCTTGATCATAGCCGTCATGACGCGGCTCATTTCCGCATCGTCGAGGTCCTTCTTGAGCTCAAGCTCCTTATTCATGACGGCAGCCTTGACCATGCGGATGACGTCCATGCGCAGTTGGTCTCGGGCCTTCATCGCGAGCTTGAGATCTTCTGTCAGGCGGTCGTGTAGCGACATGGAGCCTCGGGGGTTCAGGTGGTCTATCGGGCACAATACCCTGTCGGTCTGACCCAGTCAATGCGGACGCATATGGGGCGAGCGTGGAGGCCAGGGGTGAGGTAGTGTTCCGACTATGAGGGGCGTAAAATAAATTGATGCGACGTTGACGTCATGGGCCTCAATGCGGGAGGGACGAAATGGTGATCGATCGTACAAGCGCGAAGACATGGCAGCGAGTGGCAGTTGTGGGCTTGATGGGTTTCGTGCTGTGCTCGGTCGTTGGGGCCTGCGCCGGCGATCAACCCAAGCCCACTCCACAGCCGACTGCGGATCAAGTTCGGGGCCATGCCGATCGGGCATTCGAGAAGCTCAAACAAGAGGAACAAGAGCGAGCCGCTCAGCCGCCGGTTCCACGTTAGCGTGACCGCCTTTTTAGCGATTCGTTGTGGGTCTCGCCCAGGTTGCAAATTGGGCAAGGGGCTTCACCAGCGGTAATTCCCAGAGCAGTTGTCGCCGTGGCAGCCGCTCTACTTGCCGCGCTTCATGGAAGGTGCCAAGAAGGCAGGCAGAGACCAGCAGCCGCAGGGCACCTGAGAGAAAGAAGACAAAGGGTAAATTTGATGCATATGTGAGTGTGGCACCTGCCCATTCGACGTGAGAGGGCAGGCTCTCGACCAACCAACTGCCGAGCAAGGCTCCCACCGACCATCCTACGGCGTTGACCGTGCTGTACAACGCAATGGCTTTCGCGCGGTCCTCAGGGCCGACCGAATCGAATACATAATTCTGCAGGCCCAAGGCCAGGCCGGCCCAGATCACACCACCCAAGAAATTGACTGCCATCAGAAAGCCGAAGTTCGTGCTCACGAGGTAGAGCATGGGAAGAAACGGCACGGTGAATCCGGTGATGGACATCAACGCCTTGTTGCCGAAGCGGTCTCCGAATTGGCCCCAGGCCTGTAGGGTCATGAGCTGACCGAGCAGTCCCGCCGCCAGCCATCCTCCGTATCCGAAATAGGACAGATGGATTTCTTGCAGCATGTACAGGACGAAAAATGGGCCGGCCACTAACACGGCGACATGCATGAGTCCTGCAAAGAGCAGAAATCGACGAAAGTCTTTCGTGATCCGCTGACGGAAAAATCCGCGAAATCCTTGTTGTGCCTCGCGATGGGCGGTTTGGTGTATATCCTGAATAGGCGACAGGGCCAAGACCGAGAGCAGGCGCGCGGTCCCTGCGACGGAGAAGATGACGACGAATCCCCACCAGGCCGCAGTGGAATCCTGCCAGAGGCTGAGGACCCATCCGGCTCCGCAGAGTGAGAAGAAGCTGAGGCTGGCGATGATTTGAGCTCTGCGTGCGAAGTAGGCGCCCCGTTCGTGCTGATCGATCCAGTCGGCAATCAAGCTGTTCCAAGCCGGTGTCGTGAAGTGGGCGCATGCAAAATAGACGGCGGCGCCGCCCACGATGAGCCAGGGCCCCCACTGCGGGAGCAGGAGCGGCAGGAGCAGGATGGGGATCCAGGCGAGGGCTTGTCCTACGGTACCGACAGAGATGAGCGCTTTGCGATTGGGGAACCACTGCAAGAGTTTGACTGAGGCGAGTTGAGCCCCCGTTCCGATGAGTTGGGGGAGCGCCGATAATGCACTCAACTGGAATGGGCTGGCATGCAGAAGCAGCGCAAAGGCAGAGAGGTATTGTTCTCCGCTACCTTGCGTGATGGCCTGGCAGGCCCCATCTCGAAGGCCGTATCGAAGGCCCTGCTCACCTGTACTTGGGGGTCGGGAGGTGGTTGGCGTGGTTTCTTGAAGGGTGTTGGTCGACGTCAATTACACAGGATCCTTTTCTGAGAGGGATATCTGATTAAGCGTAGCATAGACGCTGAGGCGGAGCGTATAAAGATGAGCTATGTTGTCAGTCGGCCATTGACCCCTAGCGGCGCTCCCGATACCATAACAACATGAGCGAACAGCCGTTCAAGGTGGCTTCCATGTGCGCACAAAGCAAAAGAAGGACGCAGGTTCTGGTGGGCATACTGGCCGCTATGGGGTATGGACTCTGTGCCTGGGAGGGTGTCGAGGCGCGGGATTCATTCGTCCCGAAAGAGCAGGTCACCACCGAGGCTGATCCGACGCAGAGCCCGTCATTCGACGACCAGAAGAAAGGCATCCCTCAATCCCTGTTTACCTGGATTAAGATGGCCAGAGGATATGATGTCGAGTGGGATACGTTCGGCCGCAAAGGCTGGTATACCCAGGATCCCCGCCTGAAGCCTGTTGATCCTGGCTCGGTGTTTCCTCGGGACATCCCCGCGATATATATTGTATTCGAGTCGGCTCCACTGGAAGATCCTACCCAGTTTAGCGCGCAATGGTTTCTCGAGGAACAGAAGGGCATTCTCTCGTCCGTGCCGCTCGGCAAAGATACGTTGGAAGTGCCAGGGCACGAACGGTATGGGTTTTTGGAACTGAAGAGGACGGGTGATGCGTGGGCCGTGGGGACCTATTTGGTGAAGCTGTTCATTACACCGCTTGGGCAACAGTCGTTTCATGCAGGCAATCAAGTGGGTACCATGCGATTTACCATTGTCGAGTCTGTTCCCCCTGCCGGTATGAATCCGCACAAGTAATCACTATGATCGCGCGAGAAGAGTTCCGATGCCTATCTACGAGTATATGACGGGTCATTGTCAGCGGCAGCCGCCCTGTGCAGGACGCAGGGAGTATATTCAGGGGGTATCGGCAGAACCGCTGAGGGCCTGCAAGGACTGTGGGGCGGCGATACGTCGTGTTTTTTCCTCGTTTGCAGCACGATCCGGCGCGGTGGGGGTCTCGAGTCCTGAGCCGACCGGTTTGAACATGACAGGCATTCCAGCCCCGTCACAGATGCCGAGCGGCGGGGAATGTAGCGGCGACGGCCATAGTCATTAAAAAAAACAGAGAAAAGGAGCAGGATGGGAGAGCGTATTAAAGTGACGGATGCGGAGAAGCTGGCGCTGCTCTATGAACGATTCAGAGATGTCTGTCTGGTCGAGAAGGAAGTATGGAAAGAGATCTTCATGCCGCGGGATATTACGCAGGGGCCGGTCAGAACGAACGTGCAAGACCGGTATGATGTGGAAATCGACGATCCGGCGATTGAAGATGCCCTGGATGCGAATATCCCTCGCGGCAGCCAGAGCCTGGCCGCCGCGATTCAGGAATATCGAGCCAATATTTCTTTTTATCGAAAAACGTGAGGCGTTAGCGGGCCGCGAGCACGCGTTCGAGATCCTGGACGATCTCGGGCGCCAAGGGTTTCGTGCGGTGCGGGTATCGTGCGACGACCTTTCCTGACCGGTCGACCAGATACTTCTGAAAGTTCCACTCCACTTCACCGGGGAACGGGCTCTGTTCGGTCAGGTATCGGTAGAGTGGATGTTTGTCGTCGCCTTTCACGCTGATTTTGCTGAAGAGCGGAAACGACAGGCTGTATTTGGTGTAGCAGAACGTTTTGATCTCCGCATTCGTTCCTGGTTCCTGCTGTCCGAAATTGTTGGCAGGGAACGCCAGGATCTCAAAGCCCTTCTCTCGATACTGCTCGTACATTTTTTCAAGGTCCGTGTATTGCGGCGTATTGCCGCAGAAACTTGCCGTGTTGATCAATAACAGGACCTTGCCGCGGAACTGGCTCAGTGAGACCGGCTTGCCATCGATATCGTTCAGCGTGAAATCATAGACCATGGGTGTCTGTGCTGCCATGAGTATGGTTCCTTCTTCTCTCGCCTGAGCGGGGCTTAGCCCAAGCAGGTCGCTTGAGCCAATGCCGACGATCGAGCTCATTCCTATGAGGAATCCCACCAGACTCTGATGCAATCGTTCCATCGGGCACCTCGCGGTTAGAGGCGGTCCAAGGCGTCAATGCGCGCTTCAATCGGCGGATGCGTGGCAAAGAGATGCATGAACCCTGAGGAATTGCCGGAGATCTTCATGGTCGCGAGCGCATCTTGCGAGGAATACTCGACTTGCGAACGGCTGACCCATCGATCGATCGAGCGCAGGGCCGAAATCATCGAGTCCTTGCCGTAGACCTTGGCGGAAAAGGCGTCCGCGCCAAATTCACGCTGACGCGAAAACCAGCTGATCAGGACGGAGGCCAGGATACTGACAATGATCTGGAGCACGATCGACAGACCAAAACCGAGCGCCGCTTGATCGCGTTCTGCGAAGAACCGGCGCACCCACATCGCAATATAGTACACGAAGGTATTCATCAGTCCGGCCAGGACGGTTGTCGCGAACATGTCCCCGTTGTACACGTGGCCCATTTCATGGGCGAGGACCGCGCGCACTTCTTGCTCGTGCAAGTTGCTCAGCAATCCAGTCGAGACCGCGACCATGGAGTTGTTCTTGCTGGGGCCGGTCGCGAAGGCGTTGGGGTCGGGAGACTCATAGATCCAGACCTCAGGCATTGTGATCTGGAGCCGCTGTGCGATTTCCTGGACGGACCCGAACACGACCTGCTCAGCTTGAGATCGGGGTTGCGTGATCTGGCGGCAATCCAACATGGCCCGCGCCATTTGTTTAGAGAAGGCCAAACTGATAAAGGCGCCGCCAAAGCCGAAGACGAGGGCCCAGACTAACGAGCTCAGATCGACCGATCCTCGCAGATCGATCCCGAACATCGGTAACACGATATTGATCAGCAACGGCACGGTGAGCGAGAGCGTCACCATGATCAGAATGTTGGCGGCCAACAATAGGAATATGCCCTTCATCCACTTCATCGAGATCCTCCTTCAAGACCAGGTTCTCGCCCCGTCATTGGGCGAGCCATCAGTGAGAGTGATTATACTAACCGATTCGGTCAAATGCATCTCAATCGAGATTGTGATGGCGGTGTGTTGTGGAGAATAACGCTGTAAATGCCAAGGTCAAGTTGTCCGAAGTGCCTGAAACTCCTGGGTAAAGTTGACCCTCTCCCGTTCTTCCTGTTAGAACTGGGGCATGCGCAAGATGACGGTGCGATTCCTCTACCTGTTGGCGATTGTCTCGGTACTGACTGCTGTCGGCGGGACCATTGTTGAGGCCGCGGAACCCTCTCAGTCCGGCCCTCCCACGGTGATCCCGGTAGCGGCAGACGGGGTGCAGCGAGCCACGATTACGCTGGATAGCTACTCCTATAGTCCGAATCATCTGATTGTCGAAGTCGGGAAGCCGGTTGAACTGACGCTGACCAGTGTGACGACCATTATCCCGCACAATTTCATCATCAAGGATCCAGAGGGAAGTCTCTCCGTCGAACAGGATGTGAGCGCCGGGAAGACCGTCACCATCAAATTTACGCCGACTCAGCCTGGCACCTTCCCCATCTATTGCGACAAGCGGCTCTGGCCATTGCCCAGCCATCGCGACAAAGGGATGGAAGGCAAGCTGGAAGTGCGATAGCTGTGGCGACGAACGTAGAAGCCTCGAAGCAGGAACTGCTCCGCGATATCCTCAAGCAAGTCTCCCGTCTCTTCTATACGACCTTGGTCGTCGTTCCGGCAGATGTGCGCGATCAGGTCAGCCTCGGCTACCTATTTGCTCGAGCAGCGGACACGATTGCGGACACGGATTTGATCGACCGTCCGCGGCGGCTGGATTTACTGAGCCAACTCAAAGCGCAGTTCGTAAGCGATCAGATTGTCTGGACTCAGGTGCAAGAGATCCAGCGAGCCGTGGGACCAGTTCAGCACAACCCTGCCGAGCGGATCCTGCTTGAACGGCTTGAAGATTGTTTCAGGCTCTTCCTGACGTTTTCGCCGGACGATAGAAGACGGATTCAACGGCTCATGACCACGCTGACGCAAGGCATGGAGATGGACCTCGTCGCCTTTCCCGGCACGTCAGCCGCAGATCTGACGGCGTTGAAGACGCTGGACGATCTGGATCGCTACACCTATTACGTGGCCGGCTGTGTGGGCGAGTTCTGGACGGATTTGATGTGCGCGCATCGGAAGGCCCTGGCTTCGTGGAAGGTACGGGACATGGCTGAGGTCGGGGTGCGGTTTGGAAAGGGGCTCCAACTCACGAACATCGTGAAAGATATTGCGCAGGATCTTCAGAACGGCCGCTGCTATGTGCCGGCGCCCCTGCTGGCCGAAGCCGGACTCACCCCACGAGACTTACTGGACCAGCGAACCCGCGCACGGTTCCAGCCGGTTCTGAGTAAACTGGTTCGTATGGCGGTGGAGCATCTCGATCAAGGCTGGCTCTACGCCATGTCGATCCCACGCCACGAGATGCGACTGAGGCTATCCTGTATGTGGCCGATTCTCTCCGCCGGCGAATCGCTGAAGCTGGTCATGCAGTCGCCTGACCTCTTGAACCCGGCCATCAAAGTAAAAATTCCCCGCAGTACGGTCTACCAGATCATGGCCCTCACAACCTTCACCGGCGCCTGCGGCCATGTGGGGACGGCCTATTGGGGTCGGCTCCGAAAACAAATAATCTAGTTTTTCTACGAAGGGCTTGCATGCAGATCCACACCGGCTGGACTCAGAGGATCGCGCGAACGCAGGCCATCATGTCGGCTGCCTGGCAGATTCTCTGGGAAGACAAGACCCTGTTGCTCCTGCCCATCGCTTCGTCTGCCAGCCTCATGTTGCTCACGGCTTCGTTTGCCGTGCCTGCGATCCTCGGAGCATTGACCGGGGCTTCGATGACTGATGGGCTTCAAGAGCTTGAGTCCTGGTCCTACGTCGGCATGTTTCTGTTCTATGTGGTGACCTATGGCGTCGCCATTTTTTTTAATGCCGCCCTCGCGATCTGTGTCTTGCGGAAATTGGAAGGGAAACAGACGACGATTCTGGACGGGTTGCGCGAAGCCCTGTCCTGCTTTCCTCAAATCCTCGGTTGGGCCCTGGTTTCAGCCACCATTGGAGTGGTCCTCAAAACGATCGAACGAAGGTCCGGTTTTGTAGGGAGCATGGTGGCGCGCGTTTTGGGGCTGGCCTGGACCGTTGCCACGTTTCTCGTGGTGCCGGTGTTGGTGGCGGAACGAAAAGGGCCGCTCGAAGCCATTCAAGCATCCGTGCAGCTCCTCAGAAGAACCTGGGGCGAAGACCTCTTGGCCGGTCTCGGATTCGGACTGCTCTACTTCTTCTGGGCCATCCCAGGAGTCTTTGCGTTCGTCATTGGCGCCGGCATGATCGCCACCCATCCCATACTCGCCATTGCGATCATGGTCCTTGCCATCCTCTATTTCCCGCTCTTAGGTCTCGTCCTCTCCACCATGTCGACCATCTTCGACGTCGTGCTCTACCGCTACGCCAGCACAGGCACCATCACCCCAGGCTTCGACCGCGAGCTCCTTGATGCCTCTTTCGTCACCAAATCGACATAAGTGCGTCGATGGTTCTGACCTTGAGCACTTGTGCCTACGTCTACGTTGACACGACCTACTGAGGCCGTTTGAGTAAGACTATTGTTTGAGCCCTGACCAGTCGAACAACGAGAAACGTTATTTATCGTCATCGTATTCATTATCCAGATGTAGATCTATTTTGAATTCTGGCAGGGTCGCTTTCTTAATTGGTAGTCCGTGCAGAGTTTTAAATTTTCCTTCTGGAAATAATTGCTCAAAACTTTCTATGCATTTTGTACATAGCACAGGTGCACCATGTTGTCCGGTAAACCAAGTTCTGCAATGGAAGCACCGACTACCAATACGGTCTAACTCTTCTATTTCGTGAACTTCTTCATGCTCGGCCTGTCTGTATTTTGTCCTATCCTGAGGATGGATTAGTTGAAAGCAGCTATGGCAGTAGACAGGTTGTCCGTGGGCACCAGCAAATAGTCTTGTGCAACTACTGCATCGTAGCCCGACCTCTTGGTCTCTCGATGAACTCATAGGTCAGCAACGATTAAGGTGTGGCAAGTGAAGGGAAAAGACGGCCGCTCCCTCCAAGCTTCGGATGATGGTGGAGTGGTCGGTGTGCACAGGTTAGGGTTCAGGAAGAAACCTAACAAGAAGTTGAGATTCATCATCGGCCTTGAGTCTCTGTCCGAGATCAGAGAGTGCCTTCCGAATCTCATTTGCCTTTTCCTTTAGCAGGTCTTTGCTCGGACGCATGGTTGTAGATGCATGAGCAGTCTGGAGGTACCAACGATTCAGGACTCACGATCGTTATGGGCTACAGGTATATTAAGAGGCATCCCTCGTAGATCGGTCATAAAACTAATCTGTCTTAACTACTTCTTCTGCGGCTCCAACATCTTCTCGCCCTTCTTGAATACCCCGTAGATCGCTTGCGAGGGACAGGCGTCCAAACAGAGGCGGCAGCTTTCCAGACAGCGGGAAGGATCGAACTTGTACGGTGGGGTCGAGAGCCAGGCGCCGGTCGGGCAGATGGGCATACAAATGCCCTGGTGCGTGCAGCGGTCTGGGTGGCGGACAAGGTGATCGCGGATGATCATCATAGGTTTGACTCCTTCAAAGAGACCTTGGGAAAAGATGTCGAACATGTTTCTGTTGGGGAGGCTGTCGCTCACTTCCACTCCTTCACAAGTTCCTTCAGGCGATCCTTCAGTTCTGGAATCTGTTCCAGATTGTTTTGAATCGCTCCCAGGATCTTGTCGGCTCTGGCTGACATCAGGGCGTCTTTGTCTTTCTTGGCCAGCCGATCGTATTCCACATAGGCTCTGTGATGCGTCGGCTCAAGGAGTGTTCGTGCCACCGTCAGGGCCTCGCCGATCTCATAGGGTTCCGGCGCCATTGGGGAGGCGATCGTAAAGGTGCCGTCGGTGAAGACGAGCACCGCGGCTCCCTGTTTCCCCTTGAGGGGGATGACGGCTTTGACGGTCTTGTCCGCCAAGGACTCCCAATTCCCGAGCAAGCCCGGGAACTGCTTCATGAAGGTCACCTTCTCCAGGTTGGCTTTCCATTTTTCTTCGACGGCCATCAGAATCCTTGTTGGTCGACGCTACAATGTGAGCGGAGGGAGGGTTGCGGGAGCCGGGTGGTCGGGCATGATGAGACGGGTCACGACCTCGCCCTTGACGACGTGGCGCTCCATGATTTCTGTCACGTCGGCATTGGTCTTGACTTGATACCACACGCCTTCGGGATAGATCACCACGCTCGGCCCTTCAGCACAACGATCGAGGCACCCCGCTTTATTGGCGCGGACGACGTCTTTCAGGTCCAGCCGTTTCGCTTCTTGCTTGAACTGGGCATGCAGGGCTTCGGACCCCAGTTTGGAGCAGCTCCCACGGGGATCGTCGGGTGAACGTTGGTTGGTACAGACGAAAATATGTCTCTTGAATCCGGGCATGAGGTGACTCCCAGTTAGGCCGGCATCGTCGCGGTGTGCATGCGGCCGATGAGTTGGGTGACGTCGGCAGAGGTCAGGAACGGGGAGTGCGTCGGCGTGCCGGTGAGAATCGCGGTGATTTCACGTAGCCGTAACGAGGCCCGTTGAAACTCTTCTTGGTTGGACAGGGTTGAGACCTGCCCGGCTGAAAGTTTGTCGAATTCTCCACGAATATCGCGAAAGTCTCGCTGGAGATTTTTCTGCATCGAACAGCCTTCGCAGTACCATTTGGGGCTTTGATCGGTCGAGGGGGACAGACGGTCGTAGGTCCGGCCGAAAAAGTCCTTCCCGAGCGATAACTTCATGAGTGCGGTGCCGGTCGCGCCGCAGGCATTGCAGGATGATCCAGATGCGGAATCCATAGAGCCTCCCTCTGTCGATCGTGAGCTGAAGAGGGGCGAATCTTACACCAGGCCCTCGCGCACTGTCCACCGGATGGGCCGGTCCTCGCGAGCCGGTCAGTGCATTTTTGTCAGCGTTGTAGCAGAATGGATTGAGATATCGGCGAACGGGTTTCGCGTGGAGGGAGCGACCATGGTCATCGGGGTGCCAAAAGAAATTAAGGATCATGAATATCGAGTCAGTGTCACGCCCGATGGGGTGCGGGCCTTGCGTCAGGCCGGCCACGAAATTGTGGTCGAGCCATCGGCTGGAGCCGGCAGCGGATACTCGGACGACAATTATCAGAGCGCCGGCGCGACCCTGGCCACATCAAAAGAGCAATTGTTTGAGCGCTCGACGCTGATTGTGAAGGTCAAGGAGCCGCTCCTTTCCGAATGTGCCCTCTTTCGTCCCGGCCACGTTCTGTTCACCTATCTCCACCTGGCTTCCCTTCCGGAGCTGACCAAGACCTTGTTGGATACCAAGATCACCGCGATTGCCTACGAAACGATCGAGGCGAAAGACGGCACGTTGCCGATGCTTAAGCCGATGAGCGAAATCGCGGGGCGCATGTCGGTGCAGATCGGTGCCCGTTACCTGGAGAAGACGCAAGGCGGGCGCGGGCTGCTTCTAGCTGGTGTGCCTGGCGTCGAACCGGGAAAGGTTGTGGTGCTGGGGGCAGGGGTAGTCGGGAGTGCCGCGACTCGGATTGCGGTTGGGATGGGGGCTCAGGTGACGGTGATCAATCTCGACCTTGAACGGCTGCGGGCACTCGATGAATTGTATCGTGGCCGCATTGTGACGCGTGCCTCCACGCAGGCTGCGATTGAGGAGTCCGTGATGGCTGCCGATCTCGTGATCGGGGCGGTGCTCGTGCCTGGAGCTCGAGCGCCCAAGCTGGTCTCACGTGCTTTGGTGGCACGCATGAAGCCAGGATCTGTGGTGGTGGACGTTGCGGTCGATCAAGGCGGTTGCTTCGAGACGACGAAACCCACGACCCATTCTGATCCGGTCTATGTCGTGGACGGGGTGCTTCATTATTGTGTGGCCAATATGCCTGGGATTGTGCCACGCACATCGACGATCGCCTTGACGAACGAAACACTTCCATATTTGCTGCGATTGGCCTCGCTGGGCGTGGCGGAAGCCATCCGGGCAGACGCCGGTTTGGCGAAGGGCGTGAACCTGTCGGCCGGAAAAATTACCTGCCGGGGAGTGGCCGATGCCCATGGCTTGCGTTTTGACCCTCCGATGTAAGACAATCCCCCCTCGCTTGGTGGTTCTGTTCTTTTTGTCGGGGCGTAGCGCAGCCCGGTAGCGCATTGCGTTCGGGACGCAAGGGTCGGAGGTTCAAATCCTCTCGCCCCGACCAAACAGAACCGGTTCGTATCGTCCGCTCATGTGTGTGTGTTCGCAAATCTGATGCGGGCGAATCACCCCCTCCAACGTTTCCGTTCCCCTTCTTCAGCGATCTCGCACAGAGTGTTGTATGTGCGGTCGCACAGATCGAATGCCTCGCCGCATATCCATTCTTTTCTTTTGTGAACCAGTATGCGAAATTCACTCGCGCCGAATCGCAAATCGCGTGACGCCTCTGTAGAGGTGTGAGAGTATCCGTTCGTCGGATAGACTGTTTTGGAAATCTAGAGTCCTCCTGGTTGTATGGCCGAACCGATTGAACCGACAGTGTGCCGAGCCAAGCTGTTTGTGAAGGGACGAGTTCAGGGGGTCGGGTATCGAGCATTCGCGTTTCGAGTGGCATCGCAACGAGGCCTCTCCGGCGGGGTCAGGAATCTTGACGATGGCCGAGTCGAGCTCGAAGTTGAAGGCACCAAAGAGCAGATTGCGCTGCTGATCGAAGACGCCAAGACTGGGCCGCCGGCGTCGCGAGTGACAGACGTCGAAGTGGAGTGGAGTCCGGCGACCGGTCGTTTCTTAGATTTTCAAGTGTGGTACTGAGCGAACACAGTAGGAGCGAAGGAACAGATGGCGCGAGGAGGCGAGGAGCTACATAGTTTGGGCGAAGCGCGCCGACACGTCACCGATCGTGACGACGAAGACACCGTTGCTGCGTCGCCGGAGGTGGATGAATCGTCGGTGGAAGAAGAACGGACAAGCCAACGCTCCGAAGGATTAGATACCCTCAAGTGTTATTTGCGCGAGGTTCGTCACTCGACCTTGCTGACGTTTAAGCAAGAGCAGCAATTGGGCAAGCGCGTCATGGCGGGCGACGAGCAGGCGCGCCAAGAGATGATCGAGTCGAATCTCCGGCTGGTCATCAGTATCGGCAAGCGGTACATGCATCGAGGGTTTCCCTTTTCCGATGTCATCGAAGAGGGCAATCTCGGGCTCATCAAGGCCGTCGAGAAATTCAACTACAAGCGCGGGTTTCGGTTCAGTACCTATGCCTCCTGGTGGATCAGGCAATACATCGAACGCGCCATCATCAATCAGGGCAAACTCGTGCGGCTGCCGGTGCATGTCGTCGAGCGGCTGAATCGTTATCTGGGTAAGGTGGAGGCGCTTGTTCAGGAACTCGGACGAGAACCGACCGCATCGGAAGTCGCGGTCAAGATGAAGACGACGGACGAAGAGGTGTTGGACCTGAGGCAAGTGGTCCGTACGACCTGTTCGTTGGATAGTCCGATCAATGACGGCGCGGATACATTCTTGCGCGATGTGATCGAAGATTCGTCCTGTATTTCGCCTGCCGATACGGCCGAAGGGGTCATGCGCCGGGCCGAGATGATGGAATGGGTGCAGGAGTTGCCTGAGAAGGAGCAAACTGTTATTGTGTCGCGCTTCGGGCTCGATGGGAGTGAGGCCAAGACGTTGGAAGAGATCGGCCGGGAGATGGGGTTGACCCGTGAGCGGGTCCGGCAGATTGAAATGGCCGCCTTGGCGCGTTTGCGCCATACCATCGAGCGCAGAACCATGACACAATCCGATTTGCTCTGATCGATGACCGCTATCAATTACCACGCCCTCATCCGCGAAGTCCCCGACTTTCCCAAGCCCGGCATTCTTTTCTACGACATCACCACGTTGCTCAAAGATGCTCGCGCCCTGTCGTCGATTGCCGATGAGTTGACCGCCTACTATCAGGGACAGGGAATCACCAAAGTCATCGGTATTGAATCGCGCGGGTTTATTTTTGGCGGGATCTTGGCAGACCGGTTGAACGCCGGGTTCGTGCTGGTCCGGAAGCCTGGCAAATTGCCGGCCGACTGTTTTGAAGTCAAATATAGCCTCGAATACGGATCGAACTCCCTAGCCATCCACCGCGATGCGATTGCGGTGGGAGAGCGCGTGTTGATTGTGGATGACTTATTGGCCACGGGGGGCACTGCGGCTGCGACGGTGTCTCTCGTTCGGCAATTGGGCGGCGAGATCGCCGGGCTCGATTTTCTCGTCGAGCTTAAGGGCCTGAATGGTCGAGACAAGCTGGCCGGTCACCCCATCCATTCGACGATCCTCTACCCCTAGGGTCTCCCAGCTCCCACACTACAAGGTCTTGTCAAAGATCCTAGCGCCGTGTTATGAATGCCGAACTTTTTTCGGCTATTCGACGTTTACCCCAGGAGTAGGATCTGTCATGGCAACAAAAACTCCCGCCAAGAAGAAACCGGTGGCGACAGTGAAGGCGACGGCCAAGGTGACGGCGAAGGCAGAGAAGCCGGCCAGCAAATCGAAGCCCGCTGAAGTCGTGGTGGTCGAAAAGTCCATCAGCATGGCCGTCTCCCCCCTGGCTGCCAAACCCAAAGAGTCGCCCAAAGAACGTGAAGATCGGGAGCGCCGACGCCAAGTCCTTCAGCAGATGCTGATGCGGAAGCGCCAAGAGATTATTAAAGAGATCGAGGGGAGTCTGGGGCAATCCCTCATTGAAGATAAGCAGCGGCGGCTTGAGTCTGCACGCGACGTGGGCGATCAAGCGCTCATGGATCTCGATCGTGAGCTGGGCATTTCCTTGATGGAAATGCGCAATCGCCGTCGGCAGGCCATCGATGAAGCGTTGACGCGGTTGACCGAAGGCACCTACGGCATCTGCGCCGAATGCGGTGTGGAGATCAGCGAACGGCGATTGGAAGCCGTGCCCTTTGCCAAGCTCTGTGTCGAATGTCAGTCGAAAGAAGAGCTGCTGGAGAAAATCGAGCGAGAAGAGGATCGCGACTAGTCGATCCTCCACGCGAACCCTGTTGTGTCCGCCATACGTGGCCTCCCCCTAGTGATGATTCTGCCTGGACCCTCGTCGGGCAAGACCTGCCCATCGTGATTGTGCCTATCGTACTCCATTGCCTATGGAAGCGGGTGAAATGCAGCCACCGAGTCATCGAGCGGTCGTGTTGGCAAGCGGAGGGTTGGATTCCACCGTCACCGCGGCGATCGCCAAGGAGGAGGGGTGCGAGCTCTTCTTCCTCACGATCGACTACGGACAACGCCATGCCGTCGAGGTGGAGCGGGCTCGGCAGGTTGCCGCCGCTTTAGGCGTGGCGAACCATCTGGTGATGCATCTGGACCTGCGTGCCATCGGCGGGTCGGCGCTGACCGGCCAGGAGGCCGTACCCAAGGATCGAGCGGGGCACGAGCGCAGCCAGGGCATTCCGGTCACCTATGTGCCGGGCCGGAATCTCATCTTCCTCTCGATTGCGGCCGCCCATGCGGAAGTCGTCGGCGCGTCGTGCATCTATTTTGGCGCGAACGTGTTGGACTATTCCGGTTATCCGGACTGTCGGCCTGAATTCATTCGCGCATTTGAAGCGGCGGTGAAGGAGGGGACGAAAGCCGGCGTGGCAGGACAGGCGCTCCAGGTCAAAGCCCCCTTGCTGATGCTGACGAAAGCAGACATCATCCGGCGGGGCATCGAACTGCATGTGCCGTTTCACCTGACCCATAGCTGTTACGATCCGGTAGGGGAGCAGGCGTGCGGTCGATGCGATAGTTGTGTGATCCGGCGGGAGGGGTTTGCGAAGGTTGGGGTTGTGGACCCTGTCTCATATGCGATAACCTCAGGATGTTGAAACAGGCGGCCAGCGTCGTTCTCGCATCCCTCGGACCCTCAACGTACACAATAGAGTACGCCTCGGGCCCTCACTCGCTGCGGCCTTGCTGTCCATCCTGTTTGAACATCCTGTAGGAGTCTGTAGACTGTGTCGCCGGAAGAATTTTTCATGTATCTCACAATTGGCCTGATCGTGCTTGTGCCGATCGGTGCCAGAATCTATCGCCGAACGACGCTGCACCGTACGCAACAGATGCTGCGTGATCAGTTTGGACAACAGAAGGGGCCGGACCAGCGGTCTTGATGGCATGACAACATCACGGTCTCATATTGGAATGTGGCTGTTCTTCGTGGGCCTTCTCGTAGCCTGCGATTCCTCGCAACCCAAGCAAGCGGTTGGAGGGGCCCCTGTACCAATGGAATTCCAGGTCGGTGAGGCGAAGTTCACCGCCAACTGCGCAGCCTGTCATGGGAAACAAGCGGCGGGGACCGACCATGGACCTCCGTTGGTGCATAAGATCTATGAGCCGAACCATCATGGCGATGCCGCGTTTCAGCGGGCTGCGGCCAACGGCGTCAAGGCGCACCATTGGGAATTTGGCAACATGCCGAAGATCGAGGGCGCGACGGCTGATGACGTCGATCAGATTGTGAAGTATGTCCGGTGGCTCCAACGCCAAGCCGGTATTCAGTAGGTTCTTCCGCTTCTTCATTTTTCCTCTCGTTTGACATTCCAAATATCTGGTCCGTAAGGTAATAGTTAATTTGCTGCGTGGATTTTCTCAGAGGGGATCGATCCATTTGTATGGGCGCCCCATCTGTCTGGGGAGAAACTATTGTGGCAGGCGAGAACGTCACTGGTCCACGCGTGTTGGACAACAGGCGGTCACTATGCAGGATGCTCAAAAGGGCCGTTCAGCAAGGCCGCAGCGAGCGAAGCTGGCGGATTTTTTCAGCATCCTGCTATCGGTGGGCTGCCTACACCAGAGGAGGGGATTATGAAGCGTTCAGGTAGAGGGACTATCGGTGTGTTGGCCATGGGGACTCTGCTCGCATTGTCTTCGGGTTGCGCCCTCGTCGCAGTCGATGCAGGGCATGAAGGGGTGTTGGTCGAGAAGCCGTTTTTCTTCGGCCATGGCGGGGTGGATCCCATTCCGATCAAGACGGGCCGAGTGGCCATCGCTCCGACCACGCAGATCATCGATGTCGAGGTCCGTCCCATTCAATACTCGGAGCACTTCGATATTATTTCTTCCGAGAACGCGCCCGTGTCGTTCGATGCATTCCTCATCGCCAACGTGATCGAGGGGCGCTCGCCTGAACTGATCAGCAAATATGGGCCGAACTGGTATGCCAATAACGCCAAGGAAGCGTTCCGCACATTCGTCCGCGAAGAGGTGCAGAAATATCCCCTCTTTCAATTGACGACCGACCCGACCACGAGGCAGAAACTGCAAGATGCCATTGCGAAAGAAGTTCAAACCAAATTGATCGAGAAACAGGGCATCCCGGTGCGGCTGAACCGTGTGGTCGTCGGGAGTATCCTGCCTCCGAAGGGTGTCGTGGAGCAGACGACGCAGACCATCATCCAAGAACAGCGCAAGATTACGATGGTAGAGTTCCAGAAAGCGGAAGAGTCCCGTGAGAAAGCGGAGCGGCAGCGCGGCATCGCCGACCGGGCGTACCGTGAATCGCTGGGATTGACGGCCGTAGAGTTCGTCGATTTGCGCCGCATCGAAGTGCAAAAAGAAATCGTCCAACATTCACCCGCCGCCCTCACCGTCATCATGGGTCTTGAGCGTATCGGGATCAACATGCCGCCGCTCGCAGGGGGCAATTAGGATTCGAAAATGCCAGACGGAGTAGCGAGATCTTTCGCTACTCCGTCTGGCGGTGATTCCTTCCACTGTATTCGTACAGATATATCGGGGCTTATTGAGGCAATTTGGGGAAATCTGTTGAGCTAGCCAAGGATATGTTTGATTCTCGGCACCTTAGCGGACGACGGAGCAGTGTTTTTTTGAGTCGGAAAATGTTCGGCTGGCCCACCTCACTATGACCTCATTGTTTCCTGAGATGACGAACCTCGGGGCTAAGCGTTCAGACCGCTTGTATTTGTTGGATGCGCTGCGAGGTCTCGCCGCGCTCAGCGTCGTGTTCTGGCATTGGCAACATTTCTTCCTTTCCGGCCCAGTTCCCGAAACGGTCGACAGGATGAAATTGCCGCTCTATGACTGGTTCTTCCTGTTCTATGAACATGGTTGGCTGGCGATCGATCTCTTCTTCTGTCTCTCCGGCTTCGTGTTCTATTGGCAATATTCCAGGTCGGTGGCGGAGGGCTCGATCACGCCCGGTACCTTTGCGATTCTACGACTGTCTCGCCTCTACCCGCTCCATGTCGCCACGCTTGTGCTCGTCGCCATAGGCCAGTATGTGGTGATGCAGGCGCAAGGCACCTTCTTCGTCTATGAATACAATGACCTCACGCATTTCCTGCTCAACTTGTTGTTCGCCTCCTCGTGGGGGCTCGAACAGGGTTATTCCTTCAATGGGCCGGTCTGGTCCATCTCGATTGAAGTGCTGTTGTACGCATTGTTCTTTGCTTGCTGCAGGATTCTCCCGGTCAGGCTGATCCTGTTGGCGGCCATCTCTCTCCTCGGGTTTCTGATCCAAGCAATGTACCATGTGCCGATTGGACGGGGAGTGGGATTCTTCTTTCTCGGTGGCTGTGTCTACTTGCTCTACCAGCAGATCATGGCCTCCTCACCACAGCAAATACGAATGACTACGGTATGGGCGGTCGGACTGCTAGCCGGGGCATGGCTTGCTGTCTTTGTGGCAGCGATGAGGGGATTCGATATCAGTGGATTCCTCGTGCCGTTTCCTCAGTCGTTGGTCTGGGCCATCAAGATGCTCCTGTCTAACTTGCCCACAGTAGTGCTCTTTCCCCTCACCATTCTGGCGTTGGTGTTACTTGAATATCATGTGGGACCCATCGGACAGTCTCTGTCGTTTCTCGGGGACATCTCCTATTCGTCTTATCTCCTTCACTTCCCACTTCAGCTATTCGTCGTGATTCTGGCCACTCGATTCAACGTCGACCATGCCCTGTACTATTCCGGTTGGGCCATGGCAGGGTTCTTTGTAGTCCTGCTGACTCTGTCGTTGGCCAGCCACCGCTATGTTGAAATTCCTATGCAACGGTTCTTGCGAAAGCGGCTCATCCATTGTTCCTGAGTGGCGACGGATCTCTGTTCCTCGACATGCTCGGGTCTGTTACCTCCCGGACCGTGGCCACCAGTGGCGATGGGCGTCGATGTGCTCGCGTGCTGGTATTAGCAGATTCAGCAACTGTTGGTCGGCATGTGCGATATGCGGCAGTCGAAATCGAAAGCCTACGCGTGAGCGCAGGGCTCAAGGCATCGAAACAACGAGGGCTGAACCTGGTTCCCTGGGTTAGGATAGGCTGGATGTTGGGGACGGATGCGTGGATTATTCGAGTGTCAGGAATGCGCCGTCCAGTTCCGTGGAGAAAGCCTGGAGGTGAGTGCGATGTCGTCGAAGGAGGGTTTCGATCATGGCCGTGGAGTAGTTGCCGGCTCGAATCCATACCACTTTTTGCGGATGACTAAAGAGAAAGCTGCGTTGATGGAAATCGGCGTCTTTCGTGACGATGGTGAAGCCCTGTTGGGCGGCATACTGCCAGACGTCGTCGTCGCTGGCCGCACTGAGCCCAACGTCTCATACGTGCATGGAGTCGGGATAATCGTGCTGGAGGGACGCGACGAGTCGATGCGAGAGGTTCTGATCGAAGAGCAGTTTCACGAGGATGGCAGGGAGATCAGCTTCCGTTCCCGATCGGCCGCAAAGGCGAGACAGGCTCGGATGTCTTCACGGGTCAGATCGGGAAAGTCCGAGAGGATGTCCTCTTCGCTCATGCCAGACGCGAGATATTCCAGAACGTCATAGACCGTGATGCGCAACCCACGGATACAGGGCTTGCCGCCACGTTTTCCAGGATCAATACTGATGCGTTGTTCCCAGTTCATGGATGACAGCGTAGCGTGAGCATGTATCAAGATCAAGCTCTTGCATCGTTTGCGGGTGGTGACGAAACACGGGGATCTGCTGCATGGTCGAGCGAAGGCCGTGGGCGGTGCAGGTCTACGCGGCCTTCGCTAACGGATAGATACAGGCGAGGGTGTCCTGGAGTTGGGCTTGCGCTTCTTTGAGCAGGGCCTGGTGCTTGTCGGCTTTGAATTGCGTGCAGGCGAGGGCGAACGTATGAAACGCTGGTTGCTGGCTTGCCTGGGCCTGGGCTAATTCGGCGTGATCGACTGCGGCACCGGCTAGGTGAACGATCGATGCATGGAGTGTAAATTCGCCGGCTTCGTTGGGATTCAGTTGGTGGCGAATCGCTTGTTCGATCTGGCTCGGCATGTTCCAGACACGAATCAGTTCCGCGCCGACTTCGGTGAAGTCGCACCCGATGTTGGCTTGCTCCACTTCCGCTAATGGTGCGCTGAGGTTCCCGGCTTCCACGAGGGCCGATTGGGCCCGTTGAGGCACGGTTTGATAGAGCACCAGGTGGCCGATATCTCGCAACAGCCCCGCGATAAAGAACCGCTCGCTATCCTCGATGCCACTGGCTTTGGCAATTTTCCCGGCCATCAGCGCGCACAAGACACTCTTGTGCCAATAGGCTGAAAGATCCATGAGGTCGGAGGTCATGCCGGTAAAGGTCTTCCCGATGGTGCTGGCCGCTACCAGGTCACTGACGGCCTGCATCCCGATCAGGTTGACGGCGCGCGTGATGCTGTCGATTTGTTTGGGGAAGCCGTAGAGGGGGCTATTGACGATTCTCAGCAGCCGGGCGGAAATGGCCGGGTCGATCTTCAACGCGTTGGCCAAATCGTCCATCGTCGACTGCGGGTCGTCGACCACGTCCCGGACACGAAGGTAGATTTCCGGGAGGGTGAAAATATTCGAACATGAGCGAACAAGTTCTTGTGCTGACGACATGACCGTGCATCCTCCCTACGTCTGATTCGAAGAGGCGTTCGGTTGTCGTTATCGGTTGTAACTCATTCGAACTAAAGGGGGTGAGGCAAGAAGATCCCCTGGGGCGGGATTGAGTCGGAGAGAGGGCGCTATTTCACCAGCCAGACACGATGGGTCTTGGTTCCTGCCGGTTTGGCTACTTTCAGGATCGCGACGGCTCCAGGGTTCAGGACATCCTCGCCGGAAGCGGTTCGTCGTGCCGGAAACCGATCGGTTCGGATCAGCAGGCCCTGGCCATCGTAGAAGTCCACCATGATATCTGCCGACTCTCTCAGCCCACCCTGGTAATGGGTGCCGAGCCAGTCTAATCGTTTCAAGGCCTGATACTGCACGGCAATGATCCCACTGCTTTCTTCCCGCACGCTGAGGATGCGGAGTGCGCGATTCTGGTCGAGGCCTTCTGCCGACGACGGACCGCCTGCCAGTTGCGTCCGGATCACACCTGTACTCTCTTCGGTGGGAAGAAATCCGCGTACGCGGCATGACAGGACACGTCCCTGTTCAGTCTGTTCGATAATCTGCTGGTCTTGCACGTGGCTCGTGGCGAGGGTATAGGCCAGGTCGCGTAGCAGTGGCGAGTCGACGACCGATGCGGTTTGTTCTCGATAGAGCAGAGAATTGACGACGGCCAGGCGCCAGGCTTCACGGCAGACCAGGTTCTTTGTCTCCGCGAGGTTCTCCGTCTCGTGAGTGGCGTAGCGGTAGTCGGCCGTGATCTCGATGCGATTGGTTGGGAGTTCTGTTGCCGATGCTAGGCGTGGTGCGAGCAGGAGTGCGGCTAGCAAGAGAGGAGCTGTGGACGTATGCTGCATCGACATAGGACCTCCTCAAGGTTCGTGATGCGAGAGGGGCGATCGTCTGCTGTGAGGGAGTCGGCCCTTCCAACAGGCTATCATGTACGCGGATGGACCACAAAGGAGGCCGTTCGTTGAGGAGCGGCCTTTTTTCAGTTGTTCACGAGCCTGGACATGGCGTGTGAATCGGTCTGGTGGTCAACCAACTTCTACCAGCCGCCATAGGCTCAGGAACTAGTGCCAAATCGAACAGGGATGAGGTGTCGACGCGAAAAAGTATTACGAGTAATTCTTCTGCAAGAACAATAGGATAGCTTGACATGCCGAATGTCTTCACGCAGACTCTCGCTCATGCAGAACCAGTCCGAACAGACCCTTCTTGTCAGACTCGCTGAACGAGTCGGCATCGTGGCTGAGTATCACGATATCGCTGGGACGCTTCACCGTACCTCTGATGACACCAGGCGCGCGATTCTGACCGCCATGGGATTGACGGTCGATTCGACCGCATCGCTGACACAGGCGCTGCGAGAATGGGATGAGGCGCCGTGGCAACGTCCTTGCGATCCGGTGCGAATCCTGCGTGACGATGACACTGGAGCTCCCCTGTCCTGTTATCTCGCCCTCGAAGACGGGAAAGAACATTCCGTTGTGGTGGAGTGGCAGCTTCGCGATGAAGCGAACGCCGTGGTGCAGGAAGGGCTGGCAGGGCCTGGCCTCCCTCCCGTGGAGGTCCGCTTTCTCAGTGATCGACGGCATGTGCGTGTTGAGATCCCGGCCCCGAGGGGACTCTCGCTCGGGTACTACAGTCTCACTGTACGGGCCGAAGGTTTAGTGGGCGGGACTGTGGGGACGATGCGCATCATCGTGGCGCCTCGCCAATGTTATGTTCCACCGTCCCTCGAAGCGAACCAGCGGCTGTGGGGACTGGCCTTGCAGCTCTATTCGTTATCCTCCAATCGGAATTGGGGCTGCGGGGACTTCACGGACCTTGGACGGATTGTGGAGTGGGCCGGAAAGGGGCTCGGGGCTGGAGTCATCGGGCTGAATCCGTTGCACGCCTTGCGGAATACCGCGCCCTATCATATCAGCCCCTATGCACCGTTCAGTCGACTCTATCTCAATGAACTGTATATCGATCTTGAGCGGTTGCCGGAATTTTTCGGGTCGGAGGAGGCGCAGCAACAGTTCCGCGCTCCCGAGTTTCAATCCAGACTTCAGGCGCAGCGCGAGAGTCGGCGGGTGGACTACGATGCGATTGCGACGGCTAAGCGCACGATGCTCGATCTGGCGTACCGCAAGTTTCTCAAAGATGCCTATGAAGGAGAGGAACCGAATCTTCAGCCGAAGACGGCCCGCGCTTGGCTCTTGGAACGGTTTATCCAGGCCGAAGGCACGCCGCTTGAGCTGTATGCCACCTTCCAGACGTTGGAAGAAGAACGACGGCTGATTCAATCCAAGTCGGCGACCTGGCACGAGTGGCCGAAACAATTTCTCACCCCGGGCCCACCGGTGCGTGAATATGCGAAACGGCACCGGAAGCGCATTCGGTTTTTTCAGTACATCCAGTGGGTTGCGAGTGAACAGCTGAACGAGGTTCGGCAGACGGCCGAGCAGCAGGCGATGCCGATCGGGTTGTATCACGACCTGGCGCTTGGCGCCGATCGGAATGGGGCGGAGGCCTGGGTCTATCAATCGGTGCTGGCGCTCGGGGCCGACTGCGGCGCTCCGCCCGATGCCTTTGCGCCAGAGGGGCAGAATTGGGGCTTGCCTCCGATCAATCCCCACGCGCTCCGTGCCAGCGGCTATGAAATGATGATCCAGCTGTTACGGCATAATTTTCGTTTAGGCGGGGCCATTCGTTTGGACCATGTGATGGCGTTCTGCCGTCTGTTCTGGATTCCACGAGGCAGGCCTGCGTCCGAGGGGACCTATGTGCAGTATCCCTTTGAAGACTTGTTGGCGATTGTGGCATTGGAGAGCGTACGATCTCAGACGTTGGTGATCGGCGAAGACCTGGGTACGGTCCCCGATTGGGTCAGAGAACATTTGGCGAAGGCGAGAGTGTTGTCGTATCGTGTGTTCTACTTCGAGCGTGGTGGGGACGGCGGATGGAAGTCGCCGGGCGATTATCCTGCACAATCATTGGCGGTCGCTACGACGCATGACTTGCCGACGCTCACAGGATTTTGGTCCGGGGAGGATCTCCAAGTCCGGGCAGGATTGGGCGCGTTTACCGATGACGCGGCACGCCAGCGAGCCTGGGAGGAACGGCAGCGCGACAAGGGGGGGATTCTCAGTGCCCTCAAGCGGGAGGGCCTTCTGCCGAATGGCGTGACCGAGGATCTGGCGACCGTGCCTGCCATGACGAACGAACTCTGTCGGGCGATTCATCTCTATCTCGCTCGCACACCGTCCTGGCTCGTGTTGGCGAATCTCGAAGACGGTTTGAGTGAGTTGTCGCAAACCAACCTTCCAGGGACGGTCGACAGCCATCCGAACTGGACCCGTAAGTATGCCGTTCCGGTGGATGAGATCCTGGGGGATGAACGGATGCGAGAGCTTGGGGCTGTGTTGCGTTCGGTCCGTCCGCTAGGGTAAGACCTTTAGGCCGGATGCTGAAACAGGCCGCCAGCTTCGTTCTCGACTCATCGAAATCCTCAACGTACCCCAAAGGGTACGCCTCCGGTTTCGACTCGCCTGCGGCCTTGCTGACGACTTGTTTGAGCATCCGGCAACGTTCCGCTGTGCTGAAGTGATTGTTCGCAGCTTGCTAGAGACCTAGCAATGATTCATCTTCTGTGTACGGATTCCCCACTTCCATGTTGAAACAAAACCGCATTGTCCTGGCGATCGCAGGGGCGGTGTTCCTGGCGATTGTTGCACTTGAAATGGCTGCTCCGGCGAACATTGTCGGCGCATACGGTTTTGTGTTGCCGATTTTGCTGGTGGCGACGATGCGCAGTCGCGGCTTGATGCTTGTGACGGTAGTGGCTTGTGTGGTGGCGACCTATATGGGGTTGATGCAACCGACCAAGCCGGGGCGGTTTCAGTCGGCGGTGATCAATCGCAGCGTGGTCGCAGGCATGCTGCTGGTTGTCGCCTATATAGGGATGACCTGGGAAGAGCGTAAGGCGAGAGAGGAGGCGGCGCGTGCCGCACTGGCCCAGGAGACGGAAAATCTCCTGAAGGCCAATACGCAGCTGGTCGATGCGAAAGACCAGCTGAATCGCTCGGAACGGTTAGCCGCAGTGGGGCAGTTGGTGGCGTCCGTGGCGCATGAGGTCGGTACGCCGCTGCATTCGATTGCCTGGCACGTGCAAGCGCTGGCTGAAGAGCCGGGTGTCACGCCTGAGATGAAGAAGCGAGTCACGATTATCGATGAGCAGCTGACCCGTGTGGTTCGGATCATTCAAGATTTGCTCTCCTCAACCAGACCTCGTCAGCCTGAACCGGCGTGGTTGCCCGTCGAGCAGGTCATCAGCCCGGCGGCCGTGCTCATGGAACCGGCCTTTCATGCAAAGGGGATTTCCTTAACGGTCGAGATTCCCGTGGATCTCCCACTCGTGTGGGCTGATGCGGAGAAAATACACCAAGTGTTGGTCAATCTGTTGGCCAACGCCTTAGCGGCTACCCCGCCGCATGGTGCGGTGAGCGTCGTGCTTGGAACTCGTGCCGCCTCATCGGATGAACTGGACCTCGGTCGGCGAGTGGCCGAGGCGATGTCCCCTGTGGTGATCACGGTTGCGGTGCGGGATACCGGATGCGGCATGCCGGAGGCCAATGTGCAAAAAGCCTTTGAGCCATTTTTTACGACCAAGGCGGTTGGCAAGGGCACTGGATTAGGGCTATTCTTAAGCCGCGAAACGGTTCTGGCTCATGGCGGAAGTCTGTCGCTTGAGAGCGAACTGGGCCGCGGTACCACTGTCACGGTGACCTTGCCTGGATTACAGGCCGACTCGACGAGCGTGAGAAAGAGGGATTGATGCCACCAGCGAATATTCTCGTAGTTGATGACGATGCGGTTGCACGGGAGCTCTTGGCAGAGGCCTTAAAGAAGGAAGGGTATGCCGTTGAGGCTTTTGCCAGCGGAGAAGAAGTCATTGCGCGTGGCCGCCAGGGGCGAGTGGATCTGGTGCTGACGGATATTCGAATGGGCGCGGTCGACGGATTGACCGTGTTGCGTGAGTTCAAACGGATGAGCTCGGACACGGCGGTCGTCGTGCTGACTTCCTTCGGATCGCTTGAAGGGGCGATCGAAGCGATCAAACAAGGGGCCTACGACTATCTGGCCAAGCCGTTTAAGAAAGAGGATATCAAGCTGGTGGTCAAGCGGAGTCTCGATCACTGCCAACTCGTCCGGGAGAATGCCCGGTTCCGTGAAGAATTGAAGAGTAAAGATGAATGGTCTCCGTTGGTGGGAAGCAGCACCGCCATGTTGGAGGTGTATAAGCTGGTCGCGCGGGTGACGGAAAGCAAGAGCACGGTCTTGCTACAAGGGGAAAGCGGGACCGGCAAGGAGTTGATTGCGCGGGCGATTCATGCGAATGGGCCTCGTCGGGACAAGCCGTTCATTCCGGTGAACTGCGGGGCATTGCCGGATACCTTGCTGGAGTCGGAAATGTTCGGGTATGAGAAGGGCGCCTTTACCGGCGCGGTGGGGAATAAGATCGGCCTGTTCGAGTCCGCGAGCGGGGGCACCTTGTTTCTCGACGAAATCGGCGAGATGGGCCAGGCGCTGCAAGTGAAGTTGTTGCGGGTGATGCAGGATCACGAAGTCCGCCGCGTGGGGAGCACGACATCGGCGAAGGTCGACGTCCGTACCATCGCGGCGACGAATCGAGACCTCGAGCAGCTCGTCAAGGAAGGGAAGTTCCGGGACGATTTATTTTATCGGCTCAATGTCGTACGGATCACGTTGCCGTCGCTGGTGGAGCGGCGGGAAGATATTCCGATGTTGGTGCACCACTTCTTGCAAAAATGCGCGGCTGGGGCGGCGCATGCGGTGCGTGGGGTGCTGCCCGAGACGATGACGTTGTTGACGCAGTACCGGTGGCCCGGCAATGTCCGCGAGTTGGAAAACGCCATTGAGCGGGCTGTCTCGTTGAGTCATGGTCCACTTCTCACGCCGGAGGATCTGCCGGCGTCGTTACGCCAGACGGAGCTGCAGTCGAAGGAGACCGTCGGAGCGATCGACCACAGCGATGAGGCCTGTTTGACGCTTGAGGAGGTCGAGAAGCGTCATCTGGTTCGCGTGCTGAAGGAAACCAAGGGAAATAAAGTCAAAGCGGCAAAGATTCTCGGCATCGATCGGCGGACGCTCTATCGGATGGCTGAGCGGTTTGGATTGGACCTCGGCGACGATGCCGACAGCGGAGAGAAAGAGTAGGATTAGGGTCAACAGGATGCTCAAACAGTTCGTCCAGCAAGGCCGCAGCGAGCGAAGATGCGAGACGTACTTTTCAGTACGTTGAGTATCTGAGCGAAGCGAGAACGAAGCTGGCGGACTGTTTCAGGATCCTGTTAGAGAATTTGGAGTGCGTTCTTGATTAGCCGCAATTGATTCTCTGCGCTTTGGGGTGTTGCGGTCGGCGACTCTTCCCACCGGGTAAAAATCCCGTCTTTCCCTTCATACAGCACATGCAGTCGAAGTCTGCTGCTTTCCTCGGATGCCGACGTCACCAGTACGTCCACACGGCTTCGTCCGGTACCGAAACGCCAGCGGAGCAACCAGTCCCAGGGGCCGCTGATTTCCTCTCGATAGCCGGTCGTCAGGTTCTCGTCATCCGTTCGATCGACGCGGTAGCCTGCCTCGGTCAGGACCTTGGTTACGGCTGTTTTTACCTGATCGGCCGTCGCGTGCAGCGTGACATCGATCACGTCCGGTTCATGGGGGATGGGAGGGCCAGCGCAAGCCGATGCCCAGATGACGAGGAGGGCGAGGCTGAGGGGCCGAAACATATTGGTCACTTGGCCTTGCTTTCTTTCAATCGATAGACGAGATGGGTGTCGGTTTGCGAGACGCCGTCGATCTCATGAATCCGCTTCAGGACTAGCTGAGTCAAGGCATCCTGGTCGGTTACTTCTACCACCACAATAATATCCGGTTTGCCCCAGCAGGGATCGATGGTCTTGATCTGCTTGATGGCGGATAATGCCCGCACCACTTCGCTGGTCTGTCCCGGCATGACATTGATGAGCACATAGGCCCGATCCGACATAATGATCCCGCCATCGACTGGAGCATGAATCGTACAAGGTACCGCAGGAATAGCGGGTTCGTTGCCAACGTAGCGGATGCCCGTCGTCTCTGTCAATCCGGGAGCGCGCCCTGGCGATTTGCTGAGCGTGGCGTCGGCAGGCTTCGACTTCTTCATTGCTATCCTCATTTCGGGGCGACGAGTACGTCGATGATAAATGAATCGCTGACACTGGTGAGATCCGCTTCAAGGCCTCGAGGGTTTCCGATGCGGCCTTCGGGGTCGTACATAAAACAGAGGAGCGTCGCGCAGCGATCGTGGGATCGATACCGGTCTGCATCAATTTTGAGTTGGTCTTTGAGGTCTTTTGCGGTGAGGCCAGGGCGTGTTTTTTTGACTAGCACGGCCAGCCGACCGTCGTTTAACAAGAATGTCGTGCGCGGGGAGCCCGCTGCATAACTCGGGGTCCATTCATCCGTCCCGATATCGTCGAATTGGGTCCGCAAGATTGCGTGCAGCAGATCTTGTGCATCGAACTCGTCTTCCACGCTTAACGTTGCACGGTATTCCCCACGGAGCCGCAATTGCCGAGCCACAGCGTGGAATCGACTGCAGAGTCCCTTGACGAGGTCGAGCGGATCCGACTCAGCCAGAAGAGATTGAGGCACTGTCGCTTGGGTGTGGGAAGGGTTAGCCGGCACTGAGGGAGATGGCTGTTGCGCCTCGTACGCTGGTTTGGCCGAGAGCGTTGGAGGAGCGACAGCCTCGGTGTCATGTCGTGGCGGCGCGGTCGGTCTGCTGGCCTCTGGCAAAGCCGCCGGTACGGGCTGCGGAGTCTGTGCCGACGGATGTTGAGCTGCCGGGGTAGGGAGAATCACCGGCTGAGGTGCTGTAGGAGATGTCTCAGTCTGAGTCGGTGCCGGCGGATTCGGCAGCGGCGTGGGCACATTCGGTGCTGCGGTGACTGATGACGGATCGAGATGGGTCGTCATGGCGACGGACATGATCAGTGGCGGTGAAGCAACTGGTGCTGTGTGCAACATGGTCATCTGGACCGTAGGGATTGATGCCGGCACGAGCGTCATCTGTGGAGGCGTGGGAAGGGGCGCCATCGTCGTGGTGGGCGGGAGTGGTTGTGGAGGCGCTCCTCCCTGTAGCTCATGTTTCTTTTGCTCAATCTTGGCAATCAGGGTCTTGATCAGGGCGATGCTCTGTTGCGTTTCCTCAGGACTGTCCATGAGAAGTTTGTGCTGGCGATGTTCCTGAAACTCCGTGGACTTCTCGCCAAAGGTGCGGCGAACACATTCACGAAACTGTAACTCTGTCCTTGCCCTGGCTGCGTCCATATAGGGGAAGCCCTCTCGTCCGAGGTCTTCTACCTGTGAGAGGAATTCCTGGAGCTTTCCAACGCCACGGGTGAGTTCTTCAACCGTGGCAGCTTTCGAGCGAGAGCGGGACTGTTCTGATGTTTTGGCGCGTGGCATGAGTGTGGAGAAAGTCTAGCTCAGCCTCCACAACTCGGCAAGAAAACATGGGAAAGTGAACAGGTCTGCTGGAAGTCTGTTGAGGCAGGAGGATGGTTCGTTTCACTGCTGATGGCGATGGTGAGAAGGCACGGGCGGGGTATATTTGGTGCCCCCGATACGAATTGAACGTACGACCTAGCGTTTAGGAAACGCTTGCTCTATCCAACTGAGCTACGGGGGCAACGGGGGCTACGATACTGCAGGAATCGAGGAAAGTCTAGCGGGGACTGCGGTCACAGACACCAGGCTCCAAGAGGACTCAGTGAAGATTCATCCGGGGTTGGGAGGGTCACGATTGAGGTGCCGCGGAACGAGCGGTCAGCCATACCATCTAACGTCTTGCTTGGCAATCGACGCGCTGGCGGACTCGTCGTATGAAAGCGGTGTTGCTGCGAGCACCTCATGGACCAGTTGCATGAGGGTTTCAACGGAAAATGGTTTTTGGAGAAAGGGGACGTGATCGGTGGCGAGGCGATAGGCCTTGCGATCTTTTTCAGACAAGCTCGACATCAGGATTACCCGGAGCGTCTTCTTCATGGCCAGGGTTCGTTGGATGATTTCGTGACCATGGACCCGCGGATAGGGATTTTTGGTGGAGGCAAACTCAAGGCCTGGCGGTGGGAGCATCAGATCGGTCACGAGTAAATCGATCGGCTCTGTATGGGAGGCTAAGATCTTTAAGGATTCTGAGCTGCCTTCCGCTTCGAGGACTGTAAATCCCTCGGCTCGGAGGGTCTTTACGCAGATCAGGCGCATTGACGGGTCATCGTCAACGATCAGAATCGTCTTGGTGGGGGATGGGGGCACAGGTGCTTGTTTCTCCATGAGGGCCTCCGGGCTCGGTCAGACGACGAACGGGCTGAGCCAATCGTCGTATCTGTAGGTCGTGGATGTTCCACGTCTCTATCGGTCTTGCTCCAGGGAAACTTGAATGAGCAGGTAGGGAGGTCTTCTGAGTAAAGAGATCTGGCCGTGGCCTCTTTCTGTGCTATCAGGTGCTGGGTGATGGAGTGTGGAAAACCGATAGGAGTGGCCGCGTTGAGGGAGAGAACGTGATCGTCTCTAACTATGGTGTCGCTGGTGTCTTCCCGGTTTTTTGCGCAAAGAGGTCGCTCTTTGCCGGAACTTGCGTGAGCAGGTCGGCGCGAATCTGAAAGATGCCAGGGATCCGTTGCCCCATCGCATAAGCCAATCCGTTGGCATGGCTCCCGATGGAAAGTTTTCCTGCAATTCTTCCATCTCGCCCTGTGGCGATAAATTCCGCTGCCGGTGCCACGAGCCCATAGGGCGCCAATGGTCCGGCTTGTTTAATGACCCGTTCTTCGGCAGGCACATTCGCGACACGGCTGACAAAGAGATCGGTGGCCTGTTGGTCCAATGGTTCAGGCCGATCTTCCATGACCCATTCTTTTTGTTGATTGATCAAGACATAGTGCTCGGTTGCGGTCTTCACCGAGAGCATGGCGATGTCCGTGTAATCGATGCCGAGCAGCCGCTTGTCTTGGAACGAAAATAGCTCCTTGGTCAGATCTTTGATCGCAGTGGGATTGATGCGGTACAGCGGGCCAGTAGGGGTCGTTTCCGCAAAGGCTTCGCCGCTGGCCGGGTCCGGTTGGTAGAGCTTGACCGTTTGATCCCCATCGGCCGTATGGATGGCGACTTTGACTTTGGGAACGGTGAGTGTATTGGCCAGGGCGTCTCGTTCGGGGCCTGGATCGACGATGCCCAACGCTTTGAGGTCTTCGAGTCTGAACAACAGGGTCCGCACCTCCGTTTGATCCGCTTCTGCTTCAATCGGGTAGCGCAGCCTCCATTTGCTCTTGGGTTTCTCCTGTGTCTGATAGAGCGCGATTTCTGTGGTCGGGTAGGTGAGGCGGATCTGTTCGACATCGCCTTGTGAGAGGTGCAAGAGGTCTTTGCGTCGAAACGTCATCAAGGTTTTGTTGACGAAGTCTTTGGGGGCCAGATTGGTGAGCAGGACCTTGCGATCCGACTCACGAAGGACGTACAGCGTAGAGGAGAGAGGTCCGCTATCTCCGATGGAAAGTGTCTCCCGTTCGGTGCCGGCCGTGATGGTGATGGTGGTAATCGGGTCGTCGAGTCCATAGGGGGTCAAGTTCGCCGGGCGGTCTTCGACGACACGGCTCACGGCGCCGGTGACCAAGGCTCTGATGAGATTCTGTAGCTCCCGCTGATCTGCGTCAGTCTTGAGGGGCGCGGTCATCATCCAGCCCTTCTCAGGAGTCCGGGCAAAGACGAGTTCGTGCCGGTCGGTTTTGACTGTGAGCCCTGTGAGGGTTTGCTGGTCAAGGAGCAGGACCTTCTTGTCGGCAGTCTCTTGCTGCTCGTGCGACTCTTGTTGCGGGAGTTCGATGGCATAGAGGTACAGGCCGAGCCCAGCCAGTACGAGTGCCATGACGAGTGTGGGCCAGTAACGCATGAGTCTATAGGCGTCGGCGTTTGCGCCAGACCATGATGCCGGCGATAAACATGGTGGCCGGCAGGAGGATGACTTGCAGGTAGAGCAGGGCTCGTTCCTGTAACGGGTTGGGTGTAAACGGTCGAAGTGCGGAATCTTTCGGGGCGATCGCCATCATGTTCCGTTCTTCAGCCAACCACCCAGCCGTATGGAGGAAAAAATCGCTGTTGCCGGGAAAGTTGACAAAGGCATTGGTCGCAAACGTGGAATTGCCAATGACCACGATGGCTGGACGGGGCTTGCCTTCTTCCGGTGTGACTTTTGGCGTGAGGGCCGCAGCCATCGGCAGGGGACCTTTGATGTCTTCCTTTTCATTGAGGTTGACGACACGGCCCTTCAAGTCGGTTTCTGCCCAACTGTTCGGCGATGTGCGGGCGAGCGGCACGTAGTCCCATGCCGCGCCAACCTGTTCGTCAAAGGTGATATGCCGTGCAAGGGGAAAGAGCACGGCCGCGGAGAGGTCCTGCGTAATTTCATGTTCGGTGAACGTGCGGACGAGCAGGGATGTGAGATCGCCTTGGGCCAATCGATCTTGTAAGTCGACTAGGGATCCAGGGCCGACTCCCAGGCCCCACCGTTTGAGCAGGGGATTCAGGTCGGCTTGCGTATTCGGGTCGAGCAGCAGCAGCAGATGGCCGCCTTTCTCCACATAACTATGAATGCGTTCTTGCTCCTCGACGATCACCGGACGACGGGGGCCGGCTACGACGAGGATGGCGGTGTGATCCGGTACGGCGGTCTCTTTCAGCAGGCTGACGGTGTCGACGTCGTACCCCTGCTTGACCAGGATTTCTCTGGCGGCCGACAGCCCGGTTCGTTCCCGATCGTCGAGGCTCGGTTCCCCGTGTCCTTCGAGAAAGAGTACGCGTTTCTTGCTGTCTTGAGACACGCGGATAAACGCTCCGGTCAGTTCCACTTCCGAGGGAGCGGTGATACGAACCGTGTGCCCGCCGCTTTCGAATACGGCCGTGTCAGTCCTGGAAATGCCATAGGTTTGGGCAATTTTCGGCTGCCGTTCCGGGTCGACGAATTCCACGGTAATCTTCGAGCTGGCCTGCCGATAACTATCGAGCCGTTCCTTGTAGGATTGGTAGCCGGGGTCTTTTTCTCTGGTGAACACGGTGACGAGCACCTCGCGCGGGAGATTCCTGAGCACGCGATGTGTTTGCGGGGAGAGGGAGAAGTTTTGGTTTTCCGACAGGTCCCAACGGATGGAATGACGGGCTGCGAGAAAGTTCACGATGGCGAGGATGCTGATGAAGAGAAGGATCATCAGCAGGCTGTTGGCGCCCATGCGTGTCGAACGACGAGTGGAGAAGGCTTTCAGGCTGCCGAAATGGACGACACCGAAGAGGATGAGACAGAGCAGTGCCGATCCCTCCATGAGGGTGACTAGCCAGAGTTTTTCCGGAGCGAGGCTGTAGCCGACCGCGCCGGCTACGGCCAGGGCTATTCCGACTACGCCAAGTGGAGTCGTCTTGAGGTTCATTTCCATCGTGATGAATCCACGACCCGGTGAGACAGAAAGAGCATCAAGGCGAGACCGCTGCAAAAATAGACGAGGTCTTTCGTGTCGACCAATCCACGGACTAAATGGTCGTAATGTTCCATAAATGACAGGTACGAGATGGCCTGCCCGATGGCCGTTTCCCCGAGGAGTGAGCCGACACCGGCGAGGAGCCAGAGGACCAGCAGCAGGCCAAAGCTTACAAAGGCTGCGACGATCTGGTTTTCGGTCAGGGCCGAGGCCAGCACGCCGACGGAGAGAAAGAGGGCGCCAAGCAAGACCAGTCCCAGGTAGCCGGTCAGCACGGGATACCAATCGAAGTCGCAGAAGAGCGCGAGTACAAGCGGCATGAGCCCGGTCAGTCCGAGCAACCCCAAAAAGACGAGGAAGACACTCATGAATTTGCCGACGACAATTTCGTTGATGCCGATCGGAGAGGTCAACAGGAACTCAAAGGTGCGGAGTTTTCGCTCTTCGGCGAAGAGCCGCATCGTCAGGATCGGCAGAATAATCAGCAGGATAAATCGCACGCTGGAGAACAGATTCCGGAAGACCAAGTCGTTCAGATTGATCTGGGCTGTTCCCTGCATTTGCATCAGCTGAATCGCTTGGGCTCCGGCAAAGACAATGTAGAGATAGGCGAGCAGTCCTACAATTAAGAGAAACACCGCCCCTACGACATACACCACGGGTGAGACGAAGTAGGAGCGCAGCTCTTTGGCGATGATGGCTTGGACAGGTGTCATGCTGGCTGGCCTGTTGGTTCTGCTGCGGCAACCACTGCGCCTTGCGGGAGTCCTGTTTCGTCTCTTGTCAGTTGGAGGAAAACGTCTTCCAATGTCATCGAGATGGCTTTTAACTCAAGTAGTCCCCATCCACTGGTGACTGCCAGCCGAGCGACCTCTTCCCTTGCATCTCGGCCCAGTTCGCATTCCAGAAGAAAGGTGCCGGGGATGCCGCTCGCAAACACGTTCTGGACCCCTTGGACGGCCTTCAGGCGGCTGTCGGTATCCACAGCGGGAGATTTAAGCGTGAGTGAGATTTTTTCCGACTGGCGTAACCGCGCAGAGAGTTGGTCCGGCGTGTCTTCGGCCACGATCCGTCCGCCGCTGATGATGACGACGCGCTGGCACACGGCGGTGGCTTCGGGAAGAATGTGGGTGCTGAGAATCACGGAATGAGAGCCGGCCAGATTCTTGATCAACTCCCTGATCTCGATGATTTGTTTCGGGTCGAGTCCGACGGTTGGCTCGTCCAGGATTAATACTTGAGGATCATGGAGCAACGCTTGGGCCAAGCCGACGCGCTGGCGGTATCCGCGCGACAGATTGCCGATGAGCCGGTGCTGCACCGTGCCAAGGCCGAGCCGCTCGATTTCGCGTTGCATGGACGAGGTGAGCGTTTTTCCGGTCAGACCACGGAGGCGGCCGACAAACTGAAGATATTCTGTGACGGTCAATTCGAGGTAGACCGGGGGGGTCTCCGGCAAGTACCCGATCCGGCGTTTCACTTCGAGTGACTGGTCTGCACAGTCGAATCCTGCCACTCGTGCCGTGCCTTCGGTGGCCGGCATGAAGCAGGTTAGGATGCGCATGGTGGTCGTTTTCCCTGCCCCATTGGGACCCAGGAACGCCAACACCTCGCCTTTTGCGACAGAAAAACTGACCCGATCGATAGCGGTATGGTGCCCATACCGCTTCGTGATCTGTTGGACTTCAATCATATGCGCTGACTTGGATCGTGTGAGTTTGGGGCGCACAGCCGGCGGGTTGTGCATTCGCAACCGAACAGGCAACAGGTCGGCATCTTACTCAGTCGGATTGGGGCAGTCAATATCGGGTTCTGCTTCCTGTAACTTTACAGGTTTTGGCCATCCTGTTAGAGTCCGCGCGCGTACGGATCAGCTTGCTAGAGGGGATTGAACCATGACCTGGGTGCGATAAGCATGAGGGGACTATTCGCCGTTGTTGCGTTGGTGCTGTTCGTCTGTCTGCCGGTCGAGAGTCGGGCAGCCGATGGGCGCAGCTATCGGGTTCATGGCCAGGTCATGGCGGTAAACGTCGCACAGCCTCCGCACACGATTGTCGTCAAGACACCTTTGAGTAAGCATAACGATATGACCGTGGGGGCCAGGGTGACAGGTCAAACCAAGGTGACCCGAAAGGGGAAGCGGGTTGGGCTTCAGACCATCCGAGTGGGTGAAACGGTGTGGCTGACCTATGTGAAGCAGCGGGATGGGGTGTTTGCTCAGGTCATCCAGGTTCAATAACCTTTCTGGTTTACCTCGCCAGCCAAACAACCTGTAATGTTCCGACGGGGGAGTCGAGCCGATGAGGGTTGACTGTCGCACGTATTTTCTTCTATATGGGTAGAGTCGTTTACTCCTCAAAGCTCGGGTATCGGTTCTTTTTTGAACAATCCCTCTTCGATTTTCCCTTCCTTCTTCATCCAAATGTAGGGGGTGGGGCTACGCTCTCGGTATTGTTGGACTGCCGGTTGGACCGTATGGTGAGGGTACACAGGCCAGGGTCTGTGGGACAGTTGGTTCAACCTGGGATATGAGGTCTTCGATGATCGATCACAAGTGTGGAAATAGCCGCCAGTTACTGGGGGCGATGAGTCTTAGCCTGGGGATGCTTCTGGGGGCTTGCTCGTGGGTTCCTACGGGGGTGTCGCACTTGGACGTGGGGGCTGAAGATCGTGGCGTGGCGTCCTGGTATGGCGAGTCGTTTCATGGCAAGCAAGCAGCGAACGGAGAACTGTTCGATATGGATGGTCTGACCGCAGCCCATCGGACCCTTCCGCTCGGCAGTGTGGTTCGGGTGGTGAACTTAGTGAACGGGAAGCATGTTCATGTCCGCATTACGGACCGGGGCCCCTATGTCAACGGGCGGATTCTCGATCTTTCACGAGGCGCCGCAGCTCGGATAGGGATGTTGGCAGGGGGACTCTCCGTGGTCCGGGTGCAGTTGGTTGGAGAACGCCGGCCGGTGGCGTTGCTCTCATCAGAAGCGATGGAGACGGTCTCGACGTCGCTTCTTCTTGGGCGAGAGCAGCTTGGTCAGGGGGCGCTGGCGTTCCCTGCAGTACCGTGGGGTCAGTCGGACCCTCTGCTGGTCTATCCTGTGCGGCTCTCTCCTGGCGATATCTGGGTCTCGCGGCGTGCGCGCCGGTTGACGGGGCTACAGACAGCCGATCATACCGACCATACCGAGGTGGCGACGGTCGTCACTTCCTAGGTTTGTCGCCTGCCGGTCGAACCGCCGGTTGACAGGGCGTGAAGCTCTCCACTAGACTGCCAACTCCCGGTGGGAACCGGGAAATAATTTAGATCAATTTGGTATACATGGAGGCCCGAATCCGGATGGCGAAGAAAACGGCGACTGAATCGGACGAAACCAGACTCAAGAAGAAGGTGGCGGAGAAATTAACCGGCCACAAAAATCCTAAAGAGGACGAAGCGCTTCGTTCGTTGAAGAAGCGGCTGCGGCGGACGCAACGTAAACGGCGTACGGTCACGTTACGCAAAAAGAATTCGGCGAGCAAGAAAACAGCCGCTCCCGCAAAGTAATATCCCGGCTTGGGTCAGTGATGGGCGAGTGAATTATTAAGGTAGTACCTATGGAACAACCACAGCACAAACAAGCATCTGCCAGTCCTACTGCCCCGGAGACGGTGAGTGACGAATTCACCGATCAGGTGGCGGCGGATTTGACCGGAGAAATCCCGGTCCCGGTTTTGCCGACGGCGGAGCTCACCGAGGAAGTGGTCCTTGAAGAAGAGAAGGTCAAGGATGAGATCGAGATCCAGATCGATCTGCTCAAGGACTCCGATTGGGTGGTCCGTCGCGAAGCCGCGATCACGCTCGGGGAAATGGGCGATGAACGCTGCGTGGAGCCACTGTGCAATGCGTTGCGTGACGGCGACTGGCAAGTCAGGGAAGTCGCTATCGAGGGGTTGGGCCAGATCGGTTCTCCTGCCGTCGAACTATTGATCAAGTTGCTTCGCGATTGGGATGTCAGGAAGTATGTGATTGCGGCGTTAGGGAAGATTCGCGACGAACGTGTGCTCGACCCGTTGATGCTGCAGCTGAAAAATGACGAGTTTAAGGACGATGCCACGAATGCCCTCGTTGAACTTGGGGAGCCGTCAGTTTCTCGCTTGGTCAAAGCGCTCAAGGACAAGGATGAAATGGTTCAGAAGCAGGCGATCATGGCCCTGGGCCGGATCAAGAGCGCCGAGGCGATCGATCCTCTCATCGTGATGCTCAGCGATAAGGATTGGTTTACCCGGTTGACGTCCGCGGCGGCACTCGAGGCAATCGGCGATGACCGGGGCCGCGATGCGATTAAGCCGTTGATGAAAGATTCGGACATGGTGGTCAGGATGCGGGTGGAGCGGATCCTGGCGAAGTGGAAGAAGCAGCCTGCCAACGCGTAGCGGTTATTTATTCAGTTGCCGGTCGACTTCCCGTTGAATGTCATCGATCTTCTTCAGTGATACCGGTTTCCCCATCGACAATTCCAGCCTGACTTCTTGAATCGTGCCGGTGAGTGTTCGCACGGCGAGCATCGATTCGTCCTGTTTGGCCCCTTTGGTCGCATTCTCCAACGTCTCGGCCGCCGCACTTAACTGCTTCGCGGCTTCTCCAACGTTTTTCTCGAACAGTTCTGCTTTCGCCTGTACCACTCTCGATTTACTGTCGAGTAGCGCCTGCCGCCTGCGGAGGTCCCGCTCGATCCCTCTCGTCGTGTCGTAAATGTTTCGCGACATGTCTGTGATGGAACGTTGGAGGTCTGAGATCGTGTGTTGTAACGTGCCGACCGGGCGTTGGCCGAAATAAAATCCGAGGCCGAACGATGTGGCGGCCAGGACGAGGGCTCCGACGAATTTCCACATGGCGAGATCCTTTCGACTAATGGGCTTTGGGGGATGGCGCGGAGCGTCGGAGTTGTTGCAAGAGACTGCCGGCGGCTGCCAGTCGAATGGCGACGTCTGAGTCCTGCAAGCCTTTCTTGAGCAACGGCATCACCGGCGCGGTGCTCTTTCCCAGGGCTTTCGCGGCCATGAGGCGCGGCTGCGGTTGCTGGTCTTGCAGGAGCATCTGTAAAATAACGGCGGCTTGCTTATCGGACGTCGCGGCTAATGCGTGGGCCGCGGCGGCGCGTATAGAGGGATCCGGGTGTCTTGCCAAGTCTGCTGCGAGTAAGATGGCCGATGTGTCGCCTAATCGAAGCAGCCCCTCTGCGGCACTGGCTCGTGCCTGCATGTTGGCATCTCGCGTGAGGGCTTGCAGCAACGGTCTGTTTTCCCGTATTCCCAACCGTCCAAGGCTCGTGGCGGCGATGGCGCGTACGCGCGCGTTGTCATCGCCCAGCGCATGGGTTAAGGGTGCGACCCCACCGGATTGTCCAAAGTCACCCAATGCCCCTGCGGCGAATGCGCGGACCGATGGCTCGGGATCGTAGACTCCCTGGCTCAGGACCGACAGACTTGCTGGGCGCTTCAGTTGTCCAAGCACTCCCAGGGCCGCCATGCGAACCTCGGGGTCCGGAAGCGTTGCCGCGCCGGTAATGTCGGTCAGCATATCCAGTTTGCCGAGCCGATAGAGTGCGGCATAGGCGAACACGGCTTCCGGTCCGTCGTCCGTCCTGGCGACCGCGATGAGCTGGGGCATGATGGCCGTGACCTTGGCCTCGCTCAGCACGTTCATGGCGGCAATACGTACGGCTGGCATGGCATCGTTCATCGCCCGCTGTATGGGGCCTGACTTTCCTGCGAGACCGGCCTTCCCGATCGCTTCGGCGGCGCGGGCTCGTACGAGGACCGATGTATCGAGGAGCCCGTCTTCCAGCACGGCTTGTGTCTCTGCGAGGCCGAGTTCGGCTAGGACTGTGTAGGCTGCGATCCTGACATATTCCTGCGAATCGCGGACATGGCTGGTTACGAAGCTGAGGGCCAATGGCCGTAAGAGGGTTCGATCGTCTGGCGCGTCAGGTGGGACAAACCGGTGATAGAGGGTGAGGGCCTCTTCCGGCCGTCCAAGCTTGAGGGCACTGTGGAAGACGAGGTGGATGAGCGATTTCGATGGGGTGGCTTCTGGCGGGATCGATTGCCAGAGTTTCATCACCTGGTCGTACTCTGCATGGTTGAACGCGTTCGTGGCCTCGCGTTCAAGGGCAGCTCCTATCGGGGAGTTTGCTGTGCCTGCTTCGGCTAAGGGGAGGCGTAGCACGCTTGTCCCAAGACAGAGCAGCAGCAGTAACTGCAGCCATATGGCTGCGGTGTGACGCTCTGGCATAGGGCTAGGTTGAAGGTCGTTTACCATGTCGAGGGTGTGCGAACCATAGCCGGTGCATAGAGCTTGTCGACGTATTCCTTGACCATTCGTTTGGTGCAGAATCTGGGCGCATTGGTCCGAAGGTTTTCCTTCATGAGCTGCACCCAGCCGCGGGGTATCCCGTCAAGGTCTCGTTGATAGTAGAGGGGGATGGCTTCTTGCTCCAGCATGCGATAGAGCTGTTGGGCATCGTGCTCGTCTTGGGCCTGAATATCCTGGTTTTCGAGTAATGGTTCAATGCCCCATCCATTGGCTCCGTTGTAGCCTTCTTTCCACCAGCCATCAAGGACGCTGAGATTGATGACGCCGTTGAGTGCGGCCTTTTGCCCACTCGTTCCGCTCGCTTCCAAGGGAAAGCGTGGGGTGTTGAGCCAAATGTCGACCCCTTGGACGAGAAATTTTGCCATGTGCATATCATAGTTTTCGATGAACGCCACGTGTCCGCCCAATTTATGGTCGTCGCAAAAACTCAATACTTCATGGATGAAATAGCGACCAGGTTCATCGGCTGGATGGGCCTTGCCGGCAAAGATCAATTGGACGGGACGCCATTGGTTATGGAGTAACTGTTTCAGCCGTTCGAGATCGCGGAACAATAAGGTTGCCCGCTTGTAGGTGGCAAAACGCCTGGCGAAGCCGATGGTGAGCGCTTCGGGGTCGAGCAACGTGCCTCGTGTTAATACTTGCGAGGCTTGGAGGTGGCCCTGCATCCAGCCGCTTCTGGCACGTTCCCGGATGAAGCCCATCAGTTTACGCTTTCTGGTTTGGCGCACGGCCCAGAGTTCCTGGTCGGGGATATCCAGGACCCGTTGCCACATCGCCGTGTCGTCGCATTTGTCCGCCCATTCCGGGCCCAGATATTTGCCATAGAGCTGGTTGAGTTCCGGTGCGATCCAGGTCGGGGCGTGGATGCCATTCGTCACGCTACGGATCGGGACCTGTTCGATTGCCAGTCCCGGCCACATATGGTGCCACATCTCACGCGAGACCCGTCCGTGCTCACGGCTGACCCCGTTCACATGCGCGGCCATCCGGATCGCGAGTGCCGTCATGTTGAATCCTTGTCCTTGCGACTCGGGTGTGTCTCCCAATCGAAGGAAGTCTTCCCGCGAGAGACCCAGTTGTTCCCAATAGCCGGTAAAGTACCGGTCCATGAGGTGATGGGGGAACACGTCGTGGCCGGCTGGCACCGGGGTATGGGTCGTAAAGACCGTGCTCTGGCGGACCACTTCGCAGGCGTCTGCGTGGGTCGATCCTTTCTGGATCAACTCACGAATGCGTTCGAGTGTGAGGAAGGCAGAGTGGCCCTCATTGGCATGCCAGACCGTCGGTGCGATGCCCAAGGCACGAAGCATGCGGACACCGCCGATACCTAACAGATATTCTTGGCAGAGGCGCATCTCTTGATCGCCGCCATACAGTCGAGCTGAAAGAGCCCGATTCTCAGGGCTGTTCTCGGGGACGTCTGTATCAATAAGGTAGAGGGGGACCCGCCCGGCAAGCACTTTCCAGACTGCTGCAGTGACGACTCGGCTACCGATCTCGACCGTAATCCTGCAGGGCTCTCCTGATGGAGTGAGGGCAGGATGAATCGGGGACTCTGCTTGTTTAAATGGAGCATAAGCCGCTTCTTGCCATCCTTCCGGCGTGATCCGTTGTCGAAAATATCCTTGTGGATACATGAATCCGATTCCCACCAGGGGCACGCCCAGGTCGCTGGCTTCCTTACAATGGTCCCCGGCAAGAATGCCTAGGCCACCACTGTAAATGGGGATGGATCTATGTAGACCAAACTCTGCAGAAAAGTAGGCAATGGTGGGGGCTTTCAAATCGCCGTGCTGTGTTTTAAACCAACTTTGTTTATTCTGAAGATACTCGTCAAATATCTTAAGAGCGGCAGAGTACAACCGCATATACGAGGGATCTTGGGTGAGGTGCATGAGTCGGTCTGGCCGGACCTTTGCCAGTAACTCTACGGGGTTGTGGTGGGTCAGTACCCAGAGGGTTGGATCGATGTGTTCAAACAGTCGACGAGTCTCCGGGGTCCAACTCCACCAGAGGTTATGTGCCAATTCCATGAGACGTGAGAGGCTGGATGGAATGCCATTCGATACACTGGTTGCTGTTTGCGAAGTATCCACTGCACCTCCAAGTTTTTGGTGGGGAGCCGGCGTCGTCGTGTGGGAACGGCCGCGTTCAACTGGCGAGAGCGATTAGGCGTGACCGGCTTTATGCCAGGACGTCCATTCGTCGGAGAATGCCACGGAGGCGTAACGTTCGCCAAGGATTTTTGCTACTCGATTCATCAGCCTGGTGACTTGTTGCATGTCCTCCGGAGGAAGATCTTGGCGGAATCGCGGGTGCAGTCCCCAGCGAGTTTCGACTTCTTCTCCCTCGACGGTTGACATCACGCTGACTAATTTGATTTCGGTTCCTGTTGGTCCCTGAGGTTCAGGTGTCGCAGGGGGCGGTGGCAGGGTGGATGCGGTCGCGGTCGCTGGACTGGCGGTATTGACGGCGGCGGCTGGTGGCGCGTCTCCGGCTAAGACTGCTTTGATGGCTGGAATGACGGCGCTCGCGCAGAGGGTCGCCGCCGAGGATACGTGCTCGTTCCCTGCGATGCCCATCGCATCGGCGACTCGTCCGCCAAAGTCTTTCAGCATCTCGTTTTTCTCGGGGGTGTCCTCGGTGACCAGGAACCGGTATCGTTCATAGATTTGCCGGCTTTCTGCCACCGCCGCACCGACGGTGAGCATGATTTCCGTTTGGTCGGCGCCAGTACCGAATGCCGGTTCAAGCACACTTTTCAATTGCAGTGTCACCGCGTCTTCGAGACTGTCCATAAACAGGGGCTGGTCTTTGATCGGCAAGTAGAGAATGGAGAGCCGGTCCGTGAGGTTGAACATGACTTTGAGGAATTCAAGGTAGATGCCCCATTCATCGTGTCGTTTCAATTTCAAGGCTCGCTCCGGGGCGTTCCGTTTCATGACGGTCACGGATTCGCCTGCGACGGCGAGTATGAGTTCGGCGATTCCGCGGAGTTGTTCGCTATAAGGATTTTTGGACGTTCCCACAATGACCTCACATAAAAAGAGGGGCCATTATATACAGGTTATGGCTTGGTCTCCAAGGGCCGTCTCTCTGGTGAGTCTTTTGATCGGTCAGGCATGGGCCGGGACCGATGGGTCGATTTGAAAGGGCCACCCCAGTATGCTATAGAGCGCGACCACCTCACGAGCTGCCACATGAACCGAGACAGTACCCCGTATGTGTTGAAGCGGTCGCCGGACCAAGGGCCGGCCTCCGTGCTCTCGCTTAACTATGCCTCGGCGTTGAATGCCCAGCAGCTTGCGGCGGTGACTGCAGGCGAAGGGCCGGCCTTGGTCATTGCCGGCGCCGGCAGCGGCAAGACGCGAACGCTGGTCTATCGCGTGGCCTATTTGATCGACTCGGGGGTCGATCCGTCTCACATTCTGTTGCTCACCTTTACGCGAAAATCGTCGCAGGAGATGCTCGAGCGGGCGGGCGAGCTGATCGGCGTGCGCAGCGAGCGAGTGCGTGGCGGCACGTTCCATTCCGTAGCCAATATGTTACTCCGGCGTTATGGTCGATCCATCGGACTGGAGCCGGGCTTTACGATTCTTGATCGTGGTGATGCCGAAGACTTGATCGCCCTGGTTCGTGTGCAACTCGGCTTGAACGAAAAAGACAAGCGGTTTCCCCGCAAGGGTACGATCGCGGAGATGTTCAGTAAATCCGAGAATACCCTGCGCCCGCTCGACGAGATTGTCGTCGAAGAGTTCAATCATTTCGCGGACCATCTGGAGGCGCTGGGTCAGTTACGGCAGGGCTATCAGGCGTCGAAGCGCCAGCGCCAGCTGGTCGATTATGACGATTTACTGGTGCTGCTGCGGCGGCTTTTGATGGAAGATGAAGTGGTCAGGCGGACGATTTCATCGCTGTATCGATACATTCTGGTGGATGAGTATCAGGACACCAATCGCTTGCAGGCGGATGTCATTAGGCACCTTGCGTCCACTCATCGGAACGTTATGGTTGTCGGCGACGACTCGCAATCAATCTACGCGTTTCGTGGTGCGACGTTCAAAAACATCATGGAGTTTCCGTCGCTCTTTCCCGGCACCACGATCTATAAGCTCGAAGAGAACTACCGCAGCACCCAGCCGATCCTGAATCTCGCGAATGCCGTGATCGATGTGGCAACCGAGAAATATACCAAGCGGCTCTTTACGCGGAAGTTGGACGGGCCATTGCCGACATTGGTGGAAGCGGCAGGGGAGAATGCTCAATCGCGTTTCATCGCGCAGAAAATTTTGGAGCTGCGAGAGGAAGGGGTCCCGCTCAGCGAAATGGCGGTGCTGTTTCGGTCGAGCTTCCATTCCTTCGATCTGGAAATTGAGCTGTCGCGTCACGGACTGCCATTTATCAAGCGTGGCGGGGTCAAATTTATCGAGACCGCACATGTCAAGGATCTGCTGGCCCATTTGCGAGTGGTGGCGAACCCTCTAGATCTTGTCAGCTGGCATCGCGTACTCATGCTCATCGAAGGGGTCGGGCCGAAGAAGGCCCAGGATGTCATGGCGGCGTTGGTGAAGTCCGATAATCCCTATCGCGCCCTTTCTATGATGCCGGGGCGAACGGGGAAGGGGCTGAAGGATTTGGCGCTGACTCTCGAAAGCCTTGCGGGAGACGAAGCGCTACGGCCCGCGCATTTGGTTAGCCAGATCTATGAGTATTACTTGCCGATTTTCAAGGAGCAGTACGACGACTATCCCAAGCGTGCGCGGGATCTGGACCATTTGCAGACGATCGCGGAGCGGTATCAAGAGCTCGAAGCTTTCTTGTCCGATCTGGCGCTGGAGCCCCCGGATGGGAGCGCCGCCGGCAACGAGGCCCCTGATCGCGATGACGAGAGGCTCGTGCTGTCCACCATCCATTCGGCTAAGGGGCTTGAGTGGCAATGTGTATTCGTCATGTGGGTTGTGGATGGACGGTTTCCATCGGTCTATGCGTTCGGTGAAGATGAGGAGCTGGAGGAGGAGCGGCGGCTGTTCTATGTTGCCGTGACGAGAGCCAAGCGGTATCTGTACCTCACCTATCCGATCAATGTGTTCGATCGGGGAAGCGGCATGGTGCTCTCGAACCCCTCTCGTTTCCTGGATCCTGTATCGCCTGCGTTGCTGAATCAGCTGACCCTCATGGAGGAAGGTGGGCGGCCTGATTGGTATGCCCGCGATGACCATGAGATGTGACCGATACTTCCAGCGATAGCCCTCCCATCCCCGAGTGGATCAATATCGATGGTGCCTATGTTGCATAGAGTGGCCCTGATAGGCCTCCTGTTAGGCGGACTCCTCTCCCTGCCGAATGCGGGGTTGTCGGAGGAGCGTCCATCGTTGACGGACCGGATGTGGAGTCAGCTGCTCAGTGAGGCGCAGACGCTGGGTCTTCCGACGAAGTTCCTCAAGGCGATCCCGCCGAGCTTCATCCAGTTTGAGTTCGACGATTTGCGCACCTATGCCGCCGAGTATCATCTCGGCGAGCATCGGATGGTGCTCAACCGTGCGTTGTCCTTTAATGGTGCCGGCGCCACGTTGCGTCCGCTTGGACGGCTTACGCATACCGAAATCGAGACGCTTTACCACGAACTGTTTCACGCCTATGTCGATTATCTGGCCACGGCGGCGGCTGAGGCGTTGCCGGACCCGGTTCTTAGGTTCGCAAAAATGCAGCAGGGCTGTCGCTATGGAGCGGTCCTGATCACGCCGGTGGTGCAGAGGAGGGGCGAAACGGAGGAGCGATTTTTGACCGAACGTGAATCGTGGGAAGCTCTCAACGAAACCTGGGCGGTGTTTGTCGGGTGGATGGTGTGGAATCAGTTGGAGCTGACGAAGGACGCAGGGCAGTCGATCCAAAAGTCCGGGAGTAGCCAGGACGAATGGGTGCGTCGTCTCAGGGCTGCCGATCGTGAAGGGGCCCTTCGTGGGTATTACGAGCCTGAAGACCCTGCTGAGAGGGTTGTAACCCAAAAGCGATACTTGGCGGCTGCCTCGCGCTTGTCATCAGAGGAAGCGGTGGTGCTGATGAGGGATGTGATGGGGGCCTCCCCCGGTCTCCTCACTCGCGCGAGTGGTGTATTGGCTGGATCGGAAGAGCGGGGCGAGCGACAGGGGCAATGTGAGGGCAAGCGCTCGCGCTCCGTCATGCCATGAAGTGTCTTCAGGAATGTAGGGGAGAGGTGGGGCTGGTGGTGCCGAAAGTCGTGAATGGATGGTCATTTGGCAGAGTCGCGCGTGGGTACTCTGAGAAAAACAAGACAATTCTGATTTTGGGTCTTGACTTCGCCATACCTCATCAATAGAATCGAGCGTTTCCTGAACAAGGCTGTGTCCGCATCTCGCCGCAATTGTCCTTATTTATAAGGACAGGGGGAGATGTGCGTGGACCAGCTTACTCTTCTTTCTTCATCGTGCGATGAAAAAGAAGCTGGCAATTATGTCTGTGGATTTGCCGTGTGGGGCGTATTGGGCAGGTACCCAAGTGGCCAAAGGGGGCAGACTGTAAATCTGTTGCCATCGGCTTCCAAGGTTCGAATCCTTGCCTGCCCACCATCATCTGGCTTGTGGGCCGTAGGGGTTTGGGGCTTGATTGAGGACGGTTGTGAAGTGTGCGGCGGAGGTTTGAGGGTGTGGGGAGAAGACGGGCGGGCGTAGCTCAGTGGTAGAGTTCCAGCCTTCCAAGCTGGCTGTCGTGGGTTCAAATCCCATCGCCCGCTCCAAACCGAGCTTGCTCGACCCGGAGCGAATACGATGGGCGCGACGGGAAAAGGCGTGAAGTGATGGCCCACGTAGCTCAGTTGGTAGAGCACGTCCTTGGTAAGGACGAGGTCACGCGTTCGATCCGCGTCGTGGGCTCCAAGTAGGGCTTGCTCGATCAGCGCGCTCATTATTCAGTTAGCGCGACGGGAATAGTGCTTTGGGAGATTTTTAGAAAGGGAGTTTAGGCATGGCGAAGGCGAAATATGAGCGGCGGAAGCCGCACGTGAATATCGGGACGATCGGACATGTGGACCACGGCAAGACGACGTTGACCGCGGCCTTGACCAAGGTGAGCGCGGATAAGGGTATGGCCAAGTTCATCAGCTACGACGAAGTGGCGAAGGCGAGCGAAAGCCAGGGTCGG
>JAUSMA010000006.1 GCA_030645475.1 Nitrospirota bacterium | reverse complement strand
AACGCGCACGATCGGAATGTGCTCGTTCGACGCGCGCAATCGAGGATCAACCAGGCTGTCCTTGACAAGAAAGTATGGAATTGGAAAGAGGCGCGCAGTGGGAGACCATCTAACCTGCCTTCATGGGAGAAGAGAGAAAAGCGATAGGCACTCAGGCGAGAAAAGACTCGCGCCCCATTTTATTTGCCCGACAGCGTGAAGTTGGTAATCAACGTTGGGTTCAAAATGCAGTTTCATGGCGCTTCCCTAGAAATGGCGTGCAGGATTTTCAACTTGAGCGCCTCGTTCTCGGAATCCTCTTGCAGGTGAGCGATAATCACTTCGAGTAACAGGTCTTTGTCGATATTGCCTGCCGCTACATGATAACTAATATTTTCCATCTCACGAATGAAGCTGCCGGCACAATACAAATAGCCGTTCAACAGCAACATCTGAGCGCAGAGCGTGATGGCAATCCGCTTGTTCCCATCCTGAAAGCAGTGGAACTTGCAAGCGCTGAAAAATAGGTGGGTTAGTTTTTCCTCAAAGCTCGGGTAATAGTCATCGTTCTGGATGTTCTGGAGCACGCTGTCCAGCGTTCCAAGTTCGAGGTGGCCCAGAGCCCCACCTCCACTGACTTCCACCGTCTTTCGGTGAGTTTCGATTGCCTGATCAAGCGCGAGGTAAATCAGTTCCATTATTCGCGCTCTTTCAAGCGCTTCATCACGTCCTTGGCTTCTTCCAGCCGCTCGGACAATTCCCTGCTCTTCTCGCCCAGAAAGCGCTCATAGTCTTCCCGCTGCACGGGGGTGACATATTCCTTGAGCTGGAGGTGCAGCGCATCGCGGAAGGCCAAATCCCGACTGGCCATTTTCATCCGCGCTTTCTCGATCAGCGGTTTCCAGTGGGCTTGGGCTTCAAAAATCTTGAATAGCGCATCCACTTCCCAATGAGTAAGTTTGCGTCCCCGTGCCTTAATTTCCTGCTGAAGCATGTCGCCAAAGCCGCACTCGTAAGCGGCAATTAAGTCGAGCACCTCGGCATAGAACGTATCGCGCACACTATCCTGTTTCCCGAGCCTGAGAATCTTGCGGTATTCATGCGCCTTTTCCCTGAAGATACTGACGTAAATCTTGTCCGTGTAAACGGCATATTTGAAATTCCCCATTTCCACACAGTCTCTCAACGCATCGGTGAACTGCTTGCGATAGTTTTCCTCCACAAACGCCGACTGCAGGAAGTCCTCATCCCGCTGGTTGATATACTTGGTTCCACCCCCGGTACGGCGATTGATCGTGTCCATCACGATGTCCAGGATAGCTTGACGCAGTAGCTTGGCTCGGTTGCTTTCCGAAACCAGCATGGCCAGGTTCAAAAAAGCCCGAAAGTCGAAAACCCCCAGCTGAGGAGTCTTGGCGATGTTCCCGAAATCGGTTTCGGGAACATCCAGACGCTGAATAGCTTCTTTCAATGTTTTCAGTCGGTTACCCTTCAACACCTCATAGCCGTTTCTGGCTAATTCATCAGCATGCTGCTCCAGGTAATTTTCGATGGTGCGAAGGGTCACCTCGAAAAAAGCCGCCACCTGCTCCTTAAGCACGACCATCTTGCCTTCGAAAGGAATGCCTTGAACCCCCGCCGCCTTCTCGATCTCCACCAGCGCGTACGGGTTGTTGAGAATGTTTTGTCGATCAACGGCCGAATTGGTCAGGTCTTTACTCATGATCTCCCCCTACAGACCCCACGTGAGCTTCATCTGACCCCGCAGGCAAAGAAATCGTCGCGGGACTTGAGAAAATCTTGTGCATAGCGATGTCTGCGTCAGCCTCGGCTTGGGTCAACATAAGCTCTCTCCCCTGGTAACCCGTGAATCGACCTAGAGACATCCTTCATCCAGGAAACTGTAATAGCCCCTCCGGTTAAAGATGATGTGATCGAGAAGCTCAATGCCAACAATCTCTCCGGCTTGTTTGATTTGCTTGGTTGCGTCTCTATCAGACGAAGAGGGCTCGAGGCTTCCCGCCGGGTGGTTATGAGCCACGATGATACCTGAAGCGCGGTCTGTCAGCGCATCAGCAAAGACTTCTCGAGGATGTACTGGACTGCGGTCTATTAACCCGATCGACACGACTCGCACGTTCAGGACTTCGTTGGCTCCGTTAATGGTGATGGACAGGAAATGCTCTTGCTTGCGGTCGGCAAAATGCCGAATTAAAGGAAGGACATCCGCTGGCGTACTAATCTTCAAGCCCTCTGGCTTAATACGCCGACGAGCGAACTCAATGGCAGCAAGCACCAACGTGGCTTTTGCTTCTCCAATACCCTCAAATGTCGTCAAGTCTTCAGTGCGAAGACGCAGCCCTTTTTCGTCTATGACACGGACTAAGTGAGCTGCGAGGGTCATCACATCCATTCGGGCTGTGCCCTTGCCTAGAAGAACGGCCAGCAGCTCTTGATCATTGAGTGCGTTCGCCCCCTTTGCGACGAGCTTTTCCCTGGGCCGGTCATGTTTAGGGATTTGATCTATTCGCTTGCTCATAGGCTCATGCAGCAGATGACAGGTGAGTATGAATCACCGTGACGGCCATGATGTCGAAGATGCCGCCAGTGTCGGTGTATTTCGGGTCGGCGAGTTCATCATAACGTCCGCGTGCATCGTAGGTCGTCTGGATGTCCCCGTTCACCTGTCCGCGATACGGGCCTTCGAGATAGATGCGGTCTTCGCGATGTGCTTGGACGGTGGTGCGGATGGCCGGGTCGGCGATCTTCTCTTCCGTCACCTGTTTGATGTAGAGCGCCTCCTCGTCCGTGATATCGAACTTGGCGCGGATCTGCGCGATCACGTCCTGCACGGACACCTTCACCGACACCGGGCCTGCGCCACCTTTTCCTTTGCCCGGCTGGAGCTTCACCGGGCCACCGCTGGTCATCACTCCCTGATACTGCACCGCCGCCTTCGTGACCATGGTGGCGCGAATCTGCTTCATCAGGTCGGACACGGTCCCGACCTTGATGAGCTGCGGACCGACCCATTCTGCGAAGGTGACGAACTCTTGAATCTCCGGCGAGTAAGTGAAGAAGCAGGTGAGGAAATGAAAACTCTTCACGAAGCGGGCCAGCAGATAGACGAACGCCTTACGCGCTTCCCAATCGGTGAGCTTCGCCTGAAAGCGCGTCCGCAGGGCGTTCACTTGGAATTGCACCTGCGCATCCGTCCCGCTCTTGAGCAGCGCGAGTACGTCGGCGGCGTCCTTCTGGGTGAAGACGCCTGCGGCCAGAATCTCCGCGTGCAGTTTCGGACAGGTTTCTTGATCCGGTTCCTCCGGCTCGAACGGCGTGCCCTTCCGATATTTCGCAAAGGCTTTCAGGATTTGCTTGGCGTTGTTGGTGAAGTCCACGACCACGACATCTTTCTTGCCATGGTGGCAGCGGTTCAGCCGCGAGACCGTCTGCACCGCGTTGCGGTCGAGGACTGGCTTGTCGAGGAACATGCCCGCGAGCAATGGCTGGTCGAAGCCGGTCTGAAATTTATTCGCGACTACCATGATCCGGTAGTCGTCGCCCTCGAAACGGTCTTCAATCAACTCGCCCGGCTGCAACTCATTCACAGCATGTTCGCTGATGGCCGCATTCGTCTCCGGGTGAACGAAGTCTGAGAAGGCATACAGGACCCTGTAGCCGGCACCGCGCTCCTTGAGCTTCTCCTTGATGATATTGAAATACCGCAGCCCGGCCACGCGCGACGACGTGACGATCATCGCCTTAGCCCGTCCGCCGATGAGCGGCTTCACGTCCTTCTCGAAGATGCGCAGCATCACTTCGGCCTTGTATTGGATCAGCCCGTCATCCTGAAACGCGACGTTCTGGAGCGCCTTGGACACGACGCCTTTGGGGTAGAGCTTCTCCTCGTCTGGCTTCGGGACGATGGGGCAATGCAGGTTGTAGAGCGTCTGGTAGGAAATGATGCTCGCCGCCACGTCCACGATGTAGCCCTCGGCGATGGCTTCCGCCTCGGTGTAGCTGTCGAACGGCTTGCCGAACATCGATACGGTAGCCGGTGCCGGTGTGGCGGTGAAGGCGACAAATAACTGATTCAGGTCATGCTCACGGATGACCTTAGCAATCTGCTCTTCCAGATCTTCATCGGGAGTTTCTTCGTCCGGCTCACCCTCCCTGCGGAACGGCAGGCGGATGGCTGCGCCCATCTGGCCCTCCTGCGAACGATGGGCTTCATCAATTAAGAACGCCACCCGCAGCTTCTTCAATTCCGGATTCTTCTGAATCTCCTCCAGCACCCAGGCAAACTTCTGCTGCGTGGTGACAATGATGGATTTCCGCTCCTTGAGGAAACGCGGCAGGTCGTCGGCCTTCCTTGCAATGCCCACCACATCCTTAAGGTGGGTGAACTTGTCGATGTCCTCCCGGATGTTCGTGTCGAGCGATTTGCGGTCGGTGAGGATGAAGGTGATGTCCACCAGCTTCTCGTTCGTGCCGGGCTTGAAGAGGCAGTGCAGCCGGTCGGCCAGCCAGCAGATGGAGAGCGTCTTGCCGCTGCCGGCGGAATGGTCGGCCAGATACTTTTTGCCGATGTCGCCCGCTGTGGCGAAGTGGGTCGTGATGTCCTCCGCCACCCGCCGCACCAGACGGCTTTGGTGATAGCGCGGAAAGATCGTGGAGGCCGGACGCTCAGGCTTGTCGTCCTCGGCTTCCCGCTCGGGCACGCGGACGAGGAAGAATGACAAGGCCTCCAGCAAGTGCTCCTGCGACAGCACCTCGCGGTAAAGGAACTCGACCGGATACTCGTCGGCATTCGTGGGCGTGTTGGTCAGCCCCATGTTGTGCCAGCGGAAGTTCTCCTTCTTGCGCGGGTCGGTGGCGGCCATCGCGTCGCTGGTATCGGCGGCGAGGTAGAGGAAGGGATGCTGGAAAATCTTCTGCGTATGGTCGCGCTTGGTGAACTGCGACACCGCCTCATGCACGTTCTGATTGGCCTCGTGCTTCAGCTCCAGCACCACGATGGGAAGGCCGTTGAGGTAGAAGACAAAATCAATCTCGTGGTTCGCGTCGCCGAAGTAGAAGTGCGGGCGGAAAGTGATGCGGTTCTCGGTGTATTTGGCCGCAGCGGCGCTCGCGGCGGAGCGCGGCTTGGAATAGAACAGGCGAAACTCCAGCCCGCGCACCTTGAGTCCCTGCCGGAAGAGCATCCATAGCGGCGTGTGCTCCAGTTCCTTGCGCAGTGCCTTAAAGACCTCCTCCCGCGCGTCTGTGCCGTAATCGTCCACCAGCTTCTTCAGCGTCTCGGCCTGACTGGCTTTGAGGAAGGCCCAGAGCTGGTCTTCGGCGATGAAATGCTCATGGTCCGTGATATCGGACTGCTCCAGCACGGCATACTTGTGCTCGCGGACGAGATAATCCGCGATGTGTTGCTGAAACGTCAGCTCCGGGGCTTTCTTCTTTTTAGCCATGGGCTTTAACCCACTTGATGTCCGACTCCGTGATCCGTCGCTGGCCGGTGACGCATTCGTGAATCAGTGACTTGCGATAGGCGGTCAGGATGGCGATCTGGGTTTCGATGGTTGTCACTACGCGCTTCATCTCCCCAACTTTTGTATTGAGGTGCTCACAGATGGCTCGCTGCTCGGTGACGGACGGCAGAGGTATGTGCAGCCTGCCATAACGGGTTGAATTTAGATTTGATTGCTGCACCGAAGGAATGGCCAAGCGGCGGGCGAATGCGAGAAAACCTGCACAGTTCACGACATAATTGAGGAACTCAGGAATGATGCGATGATTGACCCGTAGCCTGACAAGATACGATGCGAACGTGACTGCATCGTCCTTGGAGCCAAGGAATAACGCCGCTTTGCCAACCTGATCCGGGCTATTGGTGCGGTTGTAAAGCAGGTCGTTGTGTTCGAGAAGGAGTTCTTCGGCAACTTCACCTACGAACTCCATCTTTGAGAAAACGATTTCTCCGCCTTGAATGTTCCCCATCTTGAGCACAGGATATTTACCTTCAGGCTCACTGCTCACCGAAATTCCATAATCGAGCCGTGAGGTGACCCGTTTGATCCGAACCGCTTCCCAGCGCTCCGGTAACGCCCCGATCCAATCATGATCGATCACCCGGCATTTGGGATTGGCACTCAACCCCCTCGTGACCGCCGTTTCGATGATGCTTTCCCTCACGGCATCGAGAGTTTCGAGTTGGCGGCGTTTGGCTGCCACCGCCGCATCAATCGCCGTACAACTCGCATCCAGATACGCCGCGATGCGCAGCTGCTCTGGGAGCGGCGGGAGGAACAACCTTGTATCTTTCAAAAAACGAGAGGACACACGCTTTTGACCAGCCGCTCCCACCATATTTTCTGCTGCATAAGCCCGGTAAACTGGATTGAACGTGGCGTAATACAGAAATTGGCCGTCAACTTTGTTCCCCGCCCGAAGCACATGAAATTCGGTGCTCCCAAAGGCATAGCGTGTTGGCAGTTCCCGCACGAACGCCCCTTTTCCGTTTTCCATACAAGGAGTGATTTTCGCGAAGAGAACGTCGCCCTTTTCAAATAGAGGCAGGCCTGTTGAAATCTCCTCTAGCGGTTGCTGAATAGACACGTCAATTACGCCATCGCTGGAAAGCAGTTCCATTGGAACGACCGTGCATGGCTCATCCAATGCGGGCCATGTCTGGGAATAGTTGGGTGACAAGGTAGCCACATTGCGAATGCGACTGCGACTCCAGTCGTGCGGCATTGCGTCAAGCCATAGGTCATCTATTTGCTCAGCTATCATTTCGCCAAACCTTCCAACATCTTCTCCGCGTCCTTCTCCAGCTTCCAGAACTCCGCCAACAAGTCTTTCGCGGACGTGGGCGGCTGGTAGCGGTAGAAGTATTTGTTCGGCATAATTTCGTAGCCGAGGATCGGCTTGCCGTCTTTCTTGGTTTCTTCCCAGCGGATGATCGGCTTGGCGATTTCGCGTTTCAGGAAGGCCGCGATATCCTCGCCGTGCGGGATGTATTCGTCGTCCTGCACATAGTGCCGGTGCGTCCATTCGACGGAGAGCGTTTCGTCGGCGTCTGCGAGGGCATCCTTGAACTGCTTCGCGGCGTTGTCCTTCGCTGTGACGGTGAACTCGACGGTCTTTTCCTCGTCTTTCACTTTCACCCGCACGTGGAAGCTCAGGTCGCTCTCGTGGAAGCCCTGCTCCTTCGTCACATTCGCGGCGGTGAACGCCTTCTCGTAAGGCTCGGTGACGATGGCAGGCTGGTCATGCTTATCCGTCTGCCAGAAGACGACGCTGACCTTGTGGTAGGCAAAGTCCTCGCGCGGGAAGATTTTGACCTGCTCGTCGGTGTAGCCCTTGGCCCAGCCTTTGTTGTAGCGCTCCTCGATCCACGCGCGATGGGTGTCGGTGATGCGGTGACGTTTGTTGCCAAACGATTTCGGCTCGTTCTCGAACTGTTTGCGGGCGTCTATGAGCATCACTCGGCCCTTGTGGCTGGCGGGCTTGTCGTTCCGCAGCAGCCATACGTAGGTGAAGATGCCGGTGTTATAGAAAAGTTGATCAGGCAGCATGACTATGGCGTCGAGCCAGTCGTTCTCCAAAATCCAGCGGCGGATCTCGCTCTCGCCGGAACCGCAATCGCCATTGGAGAGGGGTGAGCCATTGAAGATGATGGCGATGCGGCTGCCACCTTCTTCGGGCGGGGCCATCTTGGCCAGCATGGTTTCCAGAAAGAGCAGCGAGCCGTCATTCACGCGGGGCATCCCAGCCTTGTAGCGGGTCTTCTCCAGCTTGCGGGCTTCCTTCTCGTAGCCGTCCTTGCCGCCCCAGGTGACGCCGAAGGGCGGATTGCTGAGCATCCGGTTGAAGCGCCACTTGGGCTCCGGCCATTGGTCGCCCGGCTCCTTGCTGTTCTTCTCATGCGGGATGAGCGAGTTGCCGAGGTGGACGGTGGCCTGCCGGTCGTTCTTGATGAGGAGGTCGGCCTGACAGACAGCGTAGTTCGTGGGGGAAAGCTCCTGGCCATGCACGGTGACGTATTTCTCGACCCGCGCCTTTTCCTCCGGCGTGTCGGCGCGCTCCAGCAAATGCTCCTTCGCCACGGACAACATGCCGCCCGTGCCACTGGCGGGATCGTAGATGGAGAGATGCTTGTCCGGAATGGGAATATCCAGCAGCTCAACCATGAGGCGGATGACTTCGCGCGGCGTGAAGTGTTCCCCGGCCTCGTCACCACTTTGTTCCGAAAAGCGCCGGAGCAACTCTTCGTAGATGTAGCCCATTTCCAACCCGGAAAGCTGGCTCGGGCCAAGTGCAAGCTCCTTGTATTGGTTCAGGATCGGGGCCAGCCGGTTGTTCTTCACCATCAGGCCGATGGTGGCGCGGTAATTGAAGTGCTCGATGATGTCGTCGACGTTCTTGGAAAAGCCGTTGATGTAGGCGCGGAAGTTCTCCTCCAGCAGCGCGTGGTCTTCCTCATAGACCGAGCGGAGCGTCAGCTCTGTCTTGTTCGAGAAAGGTGCGGTGCCTAGTTCCATGCCCTTGACCAGCTTAGCGAGTTCCTTCTCCGTGAGCTTGGGCCGGTTCTTCAGCACCTCGGTGGCCTTTTTGGTCCGCCAATCAATCAGCACACACTCCAGACGGCGAATGACGATGATGGGCAGGATGACGCTCTGATACTCGTAAGACTTGAACTTGCCGCGCAGCCGCTCCGCAGATTTCCAGATATCGGACGCGAGGTTGTCGAGCTTGGGTTTATTGAGAGAGAGAGCCACCTAGCCTCCTTTTTAGTTCCGCAGAATACCCCTTTCCCCTTGAGAAATCACCCCAGCTTGGGACGGGAAATGATTGTGTTTTCATCCCTTTGCCAATGGATCGAGCCTATCGGCATGCTGGTAGGCCCAGGCAAGCCACTGATCCGCCGGGCTTCCTGACTGAATCTCGCCATGCTTGGCATGTAGCCTGTCCTTGACCGCGGCGAGATAGGCCCGTAACTGCTGAGCTTTTGCCCAATTGGTGGCTTCCTGCTCCAAGGCCTGTCGTCTGACCAACTCCTCCTGCCGCTTTTGTGCCTCTTCCTGACGTCGCCGTTCGGCTTCACGCCTGATCTGCTCCTCCTGCTCCTGTTTCAGTCGTCGAGCCTTGGCTGCCCCTGCCACTTTCAAGAGTCCCACAATAAAATCATTGAGGCAGGTTTCGAGCTTGGCAGTCTTCCCATCGCTCCAGCTCTTCTGAAATCCGTCGATCCCCCACGCAACAATCTTCAGGAATAGTGAACTGGTCGGAATGTACAGGTAACGCTTTCGCATCCAGGATTCGAGCCGAGGGTTATTCTGGTCCGGATGAGCGATGCGCTGAAATCGTTCTTCGAGACCGAACTCGATCGGTTCTCCATCGATGCGAACTCCCAGACTCCGCTGATACCCTTCCTGAATTCCGACGTGATGACCACGGGCCTCCAGAGCCTTGAAAAGCGTGTCCATAATCCGCAACGCTCGAGCGAGACTCTTGGGGCTGACACGAATATTGAGCTGCCTGATATCACCAGACCAAATGGCCCCATAGTCGTCCACTTTGGGGGATCGCCATTCCTCCAAGTGAGCTTTCAACAAGTGATGTGGGCTTGTGAGCCGATCCGATACCTCGATTTTCTGTTCAGCAATCTGCTCTGTGTCGATGCGTTGCACGGCGTCCTCTGACATCTGCACGACAGCGTCTGGTCGAATCGTTCGATGAATCGTCGCAACCTGTTTGGTCGGGTCTGAGTTCGACGGAAGGGGAAGCGGCTTCACCGACTTGCCCGTCTCTTTCCTGCGCCAGTAGCCACGCCATGGGCAGGGAACGTTCAGTTTCTTACAGATCTTGGCCAAAGCCACATTCGAGATCCCATACTCATTAGCCACCTTCGTCATGGGCTGGGCCCAGACTTGCTCGTACAGAACCTGTCTCTCAACACGAACCGTTTGGGAATGGATGTGCATAGCAACCTCCTAGCCCGCATTATTCATGACAGTTCGTCGCGAAATCGCGCAGTCGCGTTGTGAGACGGGCACGCGGAGCCGTGAGAGCCCGAGGCGTACTTGAAGAGTACGTCGAGGGAACGAACGGCGAGCCTGCCCGCCGAAGGCTTGTCGTAGCCGCGAATCCGCGATTGCAGCAGAAGTGCTCATGAATAATGCGGACTAGTGAAGGAAGATGAATATGCGGGGAAATCAATGAGGAAGCGAAGGGAGAAAGTCAGTACATGACTTCATCACTGAATACAGGACCTTCGTGCAGCTATCCATGCACCGATCACCGCCAGGTCATGGATGTCGTCCTGTATCGACATTAGAGAGTTCTAACTGCCAGTTAACACCCTGTTAATCTTGCAATGCTAGAGTTCCGTCTGTCGGTGATCGACGCTTCGGAAATGGAATACATGACAGTAGGAGGTGGGCCGATGACTTGTCAAAAATGCAAGGGACTGATGGTGAAGGAGTGGCGACCGGATTTCTCGCAGGAAGTGGCCGTGCTCCGCTGTATCAATTGCGGCCTGGTCCTTGATCCCTTGATTGCGCAGAATCGCGTCACTCCCTCGCGCCCGAAACAGAGGGTCCTGGACGCCGCGTGATAGCTTGTTCGAGTATGTGAACCAGTTCGGTCGGTGCGGACGACTTGCCGACCCGACCGAATTGGGCAGGTGTGGACGTTGCGCTCGTGGTTAGACCGAAAACTCCGCCCATAAGAATGTATGATCTGAGGGGTCTTTTGCTCGCCGCGGCTCAACGTCCACTTCTACCCTGACGCAATGTTCCGCCAGCGGGGCCGTCGCCAGGATATGGTCGATGCGCCAGCCTCTATTCGCTTCCAACGATCCGGGGGCTCGATAATCCCAAAAAGTATACTGTTGTCTATCCGGATAGAGTTTCACGAATACATCCTGAAATCCCCATGCTAACGTCTTCTCATAAGCCCGCCGTGCGTCCTCATGATAACAAACATGTTTGAGATGTTTCTCGGGACTGTGCACGTCCATCGGCCGCGGCGCGACGTTCATGTCTCCGCACCAGACGGCAGGCTTATGTGGCGATAGATGCTTTTCGAAATACATGCGGAGCCGATCGTACCAGCCCAGCTTATATTGATACTTAGGTGAGTCGATTTCGAATCCCTGGGGCACGTAGGTATTGATGATAGGAATGCCCTTGATCACCACGCGCAGGAGCCGCGCGTCCTCCGCATCGCCCCCATCATCGAACCCGTACGCCACCGATTCCGGTTTTTCACGGCTCAAGATCGCAACGCCGTTGTAAGACTTCATGCCCCGATAGGTGATTTCGTATCCTGACTCCGCCAACGCCAGCAATGGAAACTCGCTGTCTTGGACCTTGGTTTCTTGAATACAGAGCACATCGGGCTTCTGCCGAGCCAGCCAGTCGAGCACGATGGGCAGACGCTTGCGGAGAGAGTTGGCGTTAAAGGTCGCGATTTTCATGCGCTGTTCCATGGACGATATTCAGGCGCCGCATCCTAACAAAAGACCCCATGAGGAACAAGGCGAGAGCGCCGCTTCCCTCTTCGCCTCGCGCTGAATGCTGCCTGACAAAGAATGGCCCCCGGGAGGAGCAACCTCCCGAGGGCCATGGATACTGCACCGATAGATGTCTCGCGCTTAGTGACCGGCGGCTGGAGCCGGGGCTGCTGCGGGGGCTGGAATCGCGGCCTTCATGTCCTGGCCGGCGGCCTTCATCTCTTGTCCCATGGATTGGCCGGCGGCTTTGACTTCTTCGGCCTTGCCCTTCACTTCTTCTTTCTTCGACTTCATCTTGTCCTTCGCTGCCTGACGCTTGGCTTTCATCTCCTCTTTGCGGGCCTTCATCTTGCCCTTCATCTCTTCCTTCTTGCCCTGCACGTCGGCTTTCATCGACTCTTTCTCGGCCTTCACATCGGCCTTCACATCGGCCTTCACATCGGCCTTCATCGAATCCATCGCACCTTTCACGGCATCATCGGCCATGACCAGCGAGCCGGCTCCAACCAAACACAACAAGGCAACGGACGCCACGATCAACTTCTGCATAGGGAACCTCCTGGGAGTAATAGTGAATGGGGCTTGCTTCTTGGCAAGGGAGTGCGCAGCCTGCACTCCTTTGTGAAATCTGTCAAGAACCGGTTCGAATATGTGAGCCAGTCGAATAGTCAGCCATCTTGTGCGGAGGACGACGACTCCGAATTACTTCAACCCTACCCCAGAGCCTCTTCTGGCTGCCGTTTCAATTCAATCGTCCGCTCTGCTCAAGTTTTAGTCCTGAAACAACCGATAGGGAACGTCAGGACATAGTGGGAGAATGAGTATGACGCAGGACGGTACGCAGGTCGTGGATTCTGACATTACAAACGAGGTCCGCACGCGGGTACATTCGCAACTGCGCCCGCTCTTCGATCCACAGGCCAATTCAATCCCGGCCCTGCGGGCAACCTGCCAGAAAATCCTCAATATCAGCGGAGACACCTCAAGCCCCGATGCCCTTGCAGAAGTCGTCAGCCGAGACCCGGGGTTGACGTGCAAAGTCCTGCAGATCGCCAACGGCATCGCCTACAGTCCGCAACACAGCATTACGTCCGTCGTGCATGCGGTCTCCTGGCTCGGACTGGATACGGTCCGTACGCTCGTGGCCACCGTTCAACTGATGGAGCAATTGGAACATCAGCCGGATCGTCGGCCACTCTTGGGCCGCTTGATCGCCAAAGCGCTCTTTGCTGCCGCACATGCCTCCGAACTCGGCGTAGCGATGCACTACCCTCAACCAGGGCAGCTATTCAGCGCCGCCCTCCTGTACTCCTTCGCCGATCTGGTGATCGCGTACCAAACGCCGGAATTGTTTCAAGCCCTCACCGCTGCGCGGACGCCGGAGGATGAAGCGAAGATTCTCGGCGTATCGAGAGCTCGATTTGCCACGGCTCTGGCACAGACGTGGGTCCTGCCGGCCGGCCTCATGGATCTCATCGGTACCCCGATGCCCCCGGCGAAATCCCGATGGCTGACCAGTCAACAACTGTTTGTCGGACTTGTGGCTGGCTCGAACCAATTGGTCGCCGCGATGGCCGATTCGCCGGACCCCGGCGTCGCCGACCTCATACGCCGCGCACTTCAACGAGGCACAGCCTTGACTGAACCGATCCTGCAGGACGCTTTCACCCGTGCGTTCGACAAAGGCAGGCAACTCTCCCGTTCGGTTGGAATCACCGAAATCGTCATCACTCAAGCGTCATCTCCCGTCACGGTACCGCTGGCGGTATTACCCAACAATCAGCCGGACAGCCACACCGCTCCACCGATCCAAACCCGTCCCTTGGAAACGCTGCAACAGTTCCAAGCTTCCTTGCAGGCGGCCAAAGATCTCAACAATCTTTTATCGGTTCTGGTGCATACCCTGCACGACGGCGGCGGCTTCACGCGAGTAGCTCTGGCACTTCTGAATCCGGGCGATACAGATCAACTGCTCGGCCGAGTAATTGTGGGTGTCGACCCGCCGGATCGCTATCTGGCCAGCTTCACGGGATCGCTCAGCGCTCAACACCCCTTGTTCTTGCATGTGCTGAAGGGACAAGACCCCTACTTATTCTCGAAGGCTTCCGGTGACGAGGCGCGATCTCTCAGCTCAGTGTTCAGCAAGACCTGGCGCTCCTCGTCAGCCGTTCTCGCCCCCATCCGTATCGGCATTCGGCCGATCGGACTCCTCTACGGTGACCGCGGCACCGATCCCAACCAAGTCTCACCGCAAGACCTGCAATCGTTCCAACTGTTCTTGGGCCAAGCGATACTCAGCCTCAACCGGCTGGCCGGCGTGCTTTAAGCAATCTGTCCAGGGAAAATTAAACATCTGGCAGGCTGCTCAAACGGCCTGTCAGCAAGGCCGCAGCCGCTGAACGCACCGGAGGCGTAGCCCCTGGCTACGTTGAGGATGCGTTCGAGGCGAGAATGAAGCTGGCGGGCCGTTTCAGCAGCCTGCTAATTGGATGCGGTGAGATAGCGGCGCAAAATCGCCTGTTCAATCCTCGATCGCCCACGGTCCGGTGCCGGGAATCGGAGCACCAGCTGGATACGCCCCGCGTCGGTGAGTTGAATAGTGATACGAGGCTCCGGCGAGGGAGCTTCGAGGAGCGTGGTCTGCTCAAGCAACTTCATATGCCGACCGGCTTCTTCCATGAACGGAGCGCATTCTGCCTTTGCCGCGTCGAGCAGATGCCGTTCGGCATCCCGCCATTCGTCCTTGTCTTTGAGCGGCACCGTGAGGATATAGAGCCCATACTCCTGGCCGGGATTCTCTTTGACCAGGGCATTCGTAAACAGCAAGCTGTTCGGAAACACCGTCACGCGACCGGTATAGAGATGCGACGCCTGGCCCGGCCCGATCTCGAGGAGCTTAGTCGCAAAGACGTCGTGATCCAAGACGACACCCCGATGGCCGGCGATCTGAATGCGGTCGCCCACCGCATAGACCTTCCCGCCCACCCGTAACGCCGCCCCGCTCAAACAGAGGATGAGTTCCTTCGTCGCCAACACCAGCGCGGCGGCAAGCGCCACGAGGGACACGGCAAAGGCTTCGAGTTCGTGCGCCCAGATGACGACCAGCCCCACCAGCAACGCGAAGACCACAGTATTGCGGACCGAGACGACGCCTCGGCGTTTCTCTTCCATCGAAAGAGTCGGGTTCCTCGAAATCGCGCGGACGATCAAGGTCCGGATGATGAGGAGGGAGAGCAGCCACAGAATGGATTTGAGCCCATCGAGCACGACCGAGCTATCGATGTGCGGCAGCCACGTCAGCATGGATCCCCCCAGCTAACCATTAATCGGCGTTGAGGAGATCTTTGGTTCCCGGCATACATTCTTCGCGTTTCCATTGCTTCAAAATCTTCTGCTCATTAAAGGTCAGCGTGTAGCGGTAGCAATACAACATGGCCTTGGGACCATCCGGGCCAGCCTTCCCGATTAATGCGCTCGCGGTCTGCACCACATCGCCCAGACCGGAAAAGCTCACCGAAGCCAACTCCTTGTCGCTAAGCGGCACGCGATAGGTCCAGACCGAATCCCCACCGAGTGCCGGATTCTTCGCCGTATGGGGTGGTCCGAATCTCTCGGAGACTTCGTCTTGGGTAAGTCGATCCACGCCCTTCTTGAAATAGCCGTCGCGCCAAGGACCGCCACAGGCCAATATCGTTCCTGCGAGAAGAAACATCCCGGCTGTGAGCAGATGCCGCCGCACTCGTGTCATGACTTAGGCTGATCCTTGAGTTCTTGCATCCGCTTCAGCGAGCAATAGAGCGCGTAACTCTGAGCCAACATACCGGTGGCGAGCAAGCCCAACGCGGTCTGCAACCACTGTGCGCCCGTCTCTTCCAGCCCATAGATCCCGATGACGAATCCCAGTGCAATCGCCACGATCCCCACGAATCGCGCGATCATTCCGTTCATGCGCCAGTTGATAGGAGCCGGCTCGCTCTGCATATCCATAGGGTACGCTACACTGGATGACGCAACCGGTTCAACTCCGTGTTGCGCGAATGGTTCTGGCACGGACTTCCAGCAAGGCCGCCTCGTCGACACGCCCTAATTTCCGCAAAGCATTCGCCAGGTCCTCCAGCGTTTTGGCGACTTCCGGATGGGACGGCCCGAGCACCTGCTCTCGAATCGTCAGGGCTCGACGATAGAGCGGTTCCGCTTTCTCGGGCTGCCCCTGGACCACATGTAACTGCGCGAGGTTCACCACACTCAAGGCCACGTCGGGATGGCTGAGACCAAAGAGGCGTTCTTTGATCGCCAATGCCCGCGTCAGCAGGGGCTCAGCCTGGGCATATTGGCCATACATCCGATGGAGGACTCCCAGGTTGTTGAGCGTTGCAGCGACATCGGCGTGAAATTCGCCATGCACGGCTTGATAGATCTTCAACGCCTGCAGATAGACCGGCTCCGCCTCCACATACTTCCCTTGACCGGCATAGATCTGCGCCAATTGCGACAGGCTCACTGCCACTCGTCGATCTTCCAGACCGAACTCTTCTGCTTTACCCACCGCCAGGAGAAGCAGCCGTTCCGCTTCGGCATAATTGCCCTGCTGTATGGCCAGCTGACCTGCCGCCATCGCCGACTCCCAGGTCTGTTGCTGGCACCCCAACCAGGATACGAAGAAGAGGCTGAGCGTGAGCTGGCATAAGGTCTTCATCATGCGCCCAACCGTTCGACAATGGCTTCCGCCGGATAGGTCATAATTTCCGCCAACGTGGGATGGTAATGCGGCATGCGCAGGAGGTCGGCTGCGGTCCCACGGTAATACATCACCGCAATCAGTTCGTGGATCAGTTCACCCGCCTCCGGACCGACGATCTGCGCGCCAAGAATCTCACCCGTCTGTGGCGCACAGAGAAGTTTCACGAAGCCATGCTTCGCGCCAAGACAGAGCGCCTTCCCATGATCGGCAAAAGGATAGGAAGCGGTGAGATAGGGGATCCCTTCGGCCGCCGCACGCGTTTCATGGAGTCCCAACACTGCGATCTGCGGATCGGTAAAGACCACTTCCGTATCCAGACGATGATCGATCGTCTTTGCCGGTTGATCCGCATGTGTCGCGTTGTACGCCGCAATCTCTCCTTGCTGAATGGCGAGATGCACGATCGGCGTCAGGTCGTTCACATCGCCCACAGCATAGATATGCTGTTGCGACGTCCGCATGGCGGCATCGACAACGACCAGCCCGCCATCCACCTTCACGTCCGCCAGATCGAGTCGAAGCCCTTCGATGTTGGGCTTTCGGCCCAAGGCCTGGAGAATCTCTGCACCAAGGTAAGATTGTTCCCGTCCGTCCTTCATCACCCACACCCTTTTCCCTGCTTCGTCGTGAGTCACCCGCAGCAACTGCGCGCCCGTGACAACGTCGATGCCTTCATCGATCAATGCGGCTTCCAGCGCGCGGCCCACATCCTCGTCCATCCCCGAAAGCAGCGTGCGTCCCCGCTGAATGATCGTGACCTTGGTCCCCAGTCGAGCAAAGAACTGACCGAGTTCAAGAGCGACGGCCCCACCGCCCAGGACGATCAACGACTCCGGTTGGGTCCGGAGATCCAGAATCGTATCGCTCGTGAAATAGCCGGCTTGGGCCAAGCCGGGAATCGGCACCTCACTGGGCTTCGACCCGGTGGCCAGGATCACCGAACCGGCCGACAAGACCCTACTACCGATGCCAATCTCGTGGGGCGACTGAAAGACCGCCCGCGATTGATAGAGTGTGAACTTCGGATCGTGAAGCTGCTCAATGCGATAGTCGGCAAACTCCCGGACCAGACGATCCTTCCGATCCACGATCGCCGAGAGATCGGCCCGAACCGAAACCGGAGAAAGCCCGAACTCCTTCGCCCTCCTCAACAGGGCTGCCACGTCGGCAGACCGAAGAATGGCCTTGGTCGGCATGCAGCCACGCAGAATACAGAGCCCTCCGAGCGGACCCTGATCGACAATCGCCACGTCGACGCCGGCATCGCGTGCCGTTCGGGCCGCGGCATAACCAGCCGATCCGCCGCCAATGACGATGACATCATGTGCCTTACGCATGGAAACCGGACTCTGTGAACTCATTGTATGTTCCCGCTATAGTAGGACGTCAGGAAGGAAGGATACACGATGGTACAGCCTGGTCGCTATCGACACTATAAGGGCCACGAATATGAAGTGCTGGGGGTCGCACGACATTCTGAAACGGAAGAGGAGTTTGTCGTCTATCGTGCACTCTACGGCGAAGGCGGCCTCTGGATTAGACCGGCAACCATGTTCCTGGAAACGGTGACCGTTGACGGTCAACCTTGTCTGCGATTCCAGCTCCTTCCTCCCACCTAGCAGGATGCTGAACCTGATAGAATACCCCCCCTCTTGCCCCCGACAGATCGCCAGCTGAACCCTCCGAGCTTAAGTACTTACCGCTAGCCTCCGATAAAGACGTTACGAGGACAGCTATGGCTATCATCCCTGCGGTCAGTGGCATCGCCAGCATACATCCTGCGCTACCGGTAGCCTCACGCCCACCGGCCACTCAGGCTAGCACGGCTGATCGCGAGCATCGCTCAACGGAGCAGGAGGGCCAGAACGCCGACCCTTCGGCACGCCTGGCTCAGCAAGCCTATCAGCAACAGGCCCATCAACATTCTCTCCCTAAGCCGGCACTCCAGGCTCAGGACTTGATGACCTCGCCCGTTACATGGTTACCGTCCGACAGTGCCCTGCTGGAGGCATGGACGGTCATGAAGCGCAAAGGCATCCACCACCTTCCCGTGACGTCAATCCATGGCACCCTGGTCGGATTGGTATCGGACCGCGATCTGTTGCCCTACGCACATGAGTTGGAATCGTCCGGCTCACCGGGGTCCTCTGCAGGACAGACACTCGCACAGGTCATGAGCAATCAGGTGCTGTCCGCCACCCCCACCACAGAGCTCCAAGAGATTGCCCGTCTCATGCTCAGTGAACATGTGGGCGCAATTCCCATCGTCGACAACTCGCGTCACCCGGTCGGTATCCTGACCACCAGCGACATTCTCCGGGCCATCGTCCATCGAAGCCCGATCGAACTCTGGACCTAACCAGCCTTGATCCCTGCCTGAGTCTTCCTGAACACTACGGGCCTGTTTCAGCATCCTGCTCGGTCAGCCAGGTCCATTGCGAGAAGGTCGCCGCCTGCCCGACTGGCTTGCCCTCTACATCCACGACATTCCAGATGAGGGCGTTCTCGACAAGAAAACGGCGGCCGGTTGACGTCACCCTCACCCCTCGATAGCTATCGAAATAGCCTTGAGCCTTGGCTTGCGCTAGCATCCCTTCGCGTTCGGCCCGATTGACTGGTTCGGCAGTGAGCCGCGAAGGCGTCTGGACGAGCTGGTCCCACGTCATCTCCCATAGGTCCAATGCCACCTGGTTGCCGTAGTTGAGGAGGGGATCCGCTTCTGCTCCATGCGAGACAACGGCAAACGGGCTGTGAAACAGCTGATAGGCCTGGGCGTCCGCCTCGCCGATACGATCGATCAAGTCTCGGCTGGTCCAATGCCGATAGCTGTCCAGCAGCCGTTGAGTCCATTCGATCACGACGGGATTGGTCCACATCTGAGTCATGACGGCAACATCCTCTGGTCGTGCCATTGGGAGGGCCTTCTTTCCCTCCGATCGGGCGTTGGTACCACGTCCCGCGCCCCAACACAAGAATATGGCGGACGCTCTTGCACAGAGCCTAGTAGGACTCTGTATAATGTGGATCCTTGACGGTACCCGTCGAGAGAGACCGATCATTGAGGAGTAATCATGGCCGCTCAGACGCTATTCGAAAAAATATGGGAATCCCACGTCGTCCGGGCAGAACTGGATGGCACCACCCTGCTCTACATCGATCGCCAGCTGGTTCACGAAGTCACATCGCCACAGGCGTTTGAAGGGCTCAAGCTGTCTGGCCGCCGGCCGCGGCGTTCAGGCGCCACGTTGGCCGTGCCGGATCATAACGTTCCGACGACGGATCGGAGCGTGGGGATTGCCGATCCCCTCAGCGCGATACAGATCCGGACGCTGGAGGAAAATTGCCGCGATTTTGGCATCACCCTCTTCGGCATGAACGACATCCGCCAGGGCGTGGTGCATGTGATCGGGCCTGAACAGGGTTTTACCCTGCCAGGGACGACCATCGTCTGCGGTGACTCCCATACCTCGACGCATGGCGCGTTCGGCGCCTTGGCCTTCGGCATCGGCACCAGCGAAGTGGAACATGTGCTGGCCACCCAATGTCTAGTACAAAAACGACCCAAGACCATGGAAGTCCGCGTCGACGGCACGTTATCGGAACTCTGTTCGGCCAAGGATGTCATTCTCGCCATCATCGGCAAGATTGGCACAGCCGGCGGAACCGGCTATGTCATCGAATACACCGGCTCAGCAATCCGAGCCCTCAGCATGGAAGGGCGCATGACGCTCTGCAACATGTCGATCGAGGCCGGGGCACGGGCCGGGATGGTCGCGCCGGACGAGAAGACCGTCGCTTATATCAAAGACCGTCCATTGGCTCCGAAGGACATGCTGTTCGACCGGGCAGTACAAGCCTGGCAGCACTTCAAGACCGACGCGGGCGCCGCATACGATGTGACCGTCACGATGAAAGCCGAGGACATCGCGCCGCAAGTCAGCTGGGGCACCAGCCCCGGGATGGTTACCGGCATCGATCAACGGGTACCAGACCCACGAACGATCACCGACGTGAACCAGCGTCAGTCGACTGAGCGGGCGTTGGAATACATGGGCCTCATCCCGAACATGCCCATCACCGACATCAAGATCGATACGGTCTTCATCGGATCCTGCACCAACTCGCGCATCGAAGACCTCCGCCTTGCAGCCCAATTGGCTAGGGGCAAAAGCGTCGCCACGGGAGTCCGGGCGATGGTGGTGCCTGGCTCAGGCCTCGTAAAACAGCAGGCCGAACAGGAAGGGCTCGACCGCCTGTTCAAGGACGCGGGCTTCGAGTGGCGGGAAGCCGGTTGCAGTATGTGCCTGGCGATGAACGCCGATGTGCTTCAGCCGGGAGAGCGCTGCGCCTCAACCAGCAATCGAAATTTCGAAGGACGCCAGGGGGCTGGCGGCCGCACCCATCTCGTCTCTCCGGCCATGGCCGTCGCGGCCGCCGTCGAGGGACATTTCGTCGATATCCGAACCTGGAAATAGAGGACCTATGCAAGCCTTTACCACCATGACAGGTCTGGTCGCACCGCTGGACCGCGTCAATGTCGATACCGATCAAATCATCCCGAAACAGTTTCTAAAGACCATCAAGCGGACCGGGCTCCGCGAAGGCCTCTTCTACGATTGGCGCAAACAGAAGGACGGGGCGCAGGATCCTGCATTCTTTTTGAATCAGCCGCGCTTCCAGGGGGCCACGATTCTCCTGACGCGCGATAACTTCGGCTGCGGATCGTCGCGCGAACATGCGCCCTGGGCGCTCCTCGATCAGGGATTCCGTTGCGTCATCGCCTCCAGCTTTGCCGACATCTTCTACAATAACTGCTTCCAAAACGGCATTCTGCCCATCGAGTTGAAAGCCGACGAGATCCTCGCCATGATGAAGGACGTCCTCTCGACACCGGGGTACCAACTGACGGTGGACCTGGGAAATCAGACGGTCACGACCCCGAACGGTACCACTTGCCGCTTCGACATCGACCCCTTCCGAAAAGACTGTTTGTATCGGGGTCTCGACGCCATCGGGTTGACATTGCAGCATGAGGCCGCCATCGCGGCCTACGAGACTCGACGGAAGGCCGAGGCGCCCTGGTTATTCTCCGACCTTCGTTCGTGAACTGAGGAGATTGCCTATGAAGCTCTGGCACCCGAAACTTATGCTGATGATGTTCCTGTTTCTGGGGGCGGCCTATCTGCTCGTGGCCTTCAACTACAGCTATTCCGACGGGAATCGAGCCGGCTACATTCAGAAATTTTCCCACAAGGGATGGGTCTGCAAGACCCATGAAGGGGAGCTGGCCATGACCACGGTGCCTGGTGTGGCTCCGGTATTGTGGGACTTTTCAGTCTGGGACGAGAAAGTGGCGGCACAACTCGCGCAGGTGATGGGCAAACGATTGGTCCTGCACTACAAAGAATATCGCTACCTTCCTACGACCTGCTTCGGAGAGACCGCCTATTTCGTCGATCGCGTGGAACTACAAGAGTAACGTTTGTTCACGCGCCTCATATCCATCGCTTCTTTCTGAAGGCCACCAGCATGCCCACCCCTACTACAGCCATGACGCCCAACACGGCGGGATAGCCCCATTTCCATTGTAATTCCGGCATGTGCTCGAAATTCATCCCGTAGACCCCAACGATGAAGGTCAGCGGCATAAAGATCGTCGTAATAATCGTAAGCACCTTCATCACGGCGTTCAACCGATAGCTGATGCTCGACAGATAGATATCCAGGCAGGCTGAGACCATTTCTCGAAGGGTCTCGATGGTGTCCACGATCTGAACCACGTGATCGTACACGTCGCGGAAGAATACCTTCGTCGGCTCCTGTAAGAGGGGACATTCCGATCTGGAGAGACCATTCATCGCTTCACGGAGCGGCCACACCGCCCGCCGTAAAAATAGCAATTGCCGTTTGAGGGCGTGAATTTGTTGCAACGTCTCCGGCTTCGGATCGCTGACCACCAGATCTTGCAGCGCTTCAATCTTCTCGCCTAACGCCTCCAATACCGCAAAGTATTGATCGACAATCGCGTCGACCAGTGCATACAACAAATAATCGGCCCCGGATTGCCGCAGGCGTCCCTTCCCCCCACGAAGACGATCCCGCACCGGTTTAAAGACATCGGTGCCGTTTTCCTGGAAGGACAGCACAAAGTTCCGTCCGAGGACCAGACTCACCTGTTCGACGATGATATCCTGTCGATCGGTGACTGAGAGCATCTTCATCACGAGAAACAAGCAGGTTTCATAGTCATCGAGTTTCGGCCGTTGATCGGTGTTGGCAATGTCTTCGAGGAGCAAGGAATGGAGCTGGAACTGTTTCCCGAACGATTCCAGAATCTCCATCTTGTGGACGCCCCCGACATCCACCCAGGTGACGGACGCATCGATCGGCGGCGCAAGTCCGTCGAGCGGCGGGTCTTGGCGTTCGTCACAGCGAGTACCGGCGTAATTGAAGGTCGCAATCGTGACCTTGTCGGTCTTGTTCTCGCCGATATGGACAAGGGTGCCTGGGGGAAGCCCCGTCTTTCTGGATCGTTTTGTCACTAACTTCATCGAGAGAGACCTCCCAAGACCCTCTGCTTGTACGCAGGTTCTCCCCGAGGGTCAAGGGGGCACCCCGACACCGTCTTTCCGCTTTTCCGATGCCGCAAGACCTGTTACTCTTTCCGTTCAACGATGCGAGGCCTGGAACATGGAACAAGAACTAGCCCTGTTGGTCGAAGCGGTCCGGAAAGCCGGCGCGAAAGTCCGTGAATTAGTCAGGGATGGATTCGAGGTGCAGACGAAGCTGGACCGTTCGCCGGTCACGACGGTGGACCATGAGGTCAACCGCATCCTGTATGAGATGCAACGCCGGGAGTTTCCACAGGATGGATGGCTCTCGGAAGAATCCCCCGACGATCCGGCACGACTCACGCATCAACGAGTCTGGATTGTGGACCCCATCGACGGCACCAAGGCGTTGATCAATCGACTGCCGGAGTTTACCATTTCTGCCGCGCTGATCGAACGAGGCATCCCGATCGTCGGCGCGATCTTGAATCCCTCGACCGACGAGCTCTTCACCGCGGTGCGCGGGGGCGGTCTGTATCTGAACGGCTCACGCGTCACCCTCTCGCCTCCTCGTGATTTCAATGCGGTCATCATGATCAGTGGGAAAGATTTCGGGACCGACCGATGGTCGACGCTCGGCAACACGACTCGATGCCGTCCCATCTACTCCATCGCCAATGCCATGGCCCTGGTGGCGGTCGGTCGCGTGCGGGCCGCGTTTACGGTCGAGCCCATGAACGAATGGGACCTCGCGGCCGGAGTCCTGCTGATTGAAGAAAGCGGCGGCTCCGTCAGCGATTCGATGGGGAATCCCTTGATGTTCAATCAGCCAAAACCAACCCTTCGTGGTGTCATCGCTGTAACGGCCACGGCCGACAAGGACCTGCGCGCCACGCTCCAGACCCAGGCTGACCAGGCCCGGTCTCAACCTGAGAGGAAGCGAACCGCTCCATGACCATCGCCCTGCTGGGAACCGGACTCTTGGGCCGAGCCATCGCCGAACGACTCCAGTCCGTCGGCCATTCCGTCACAGCCTACAATCGAACCACGAGCAAAGCACGCCCTCTTCAGGACTGCGGCATCACCGTAGTTACGAGACCGGAACAGGCCATCTCCCAAGCCGACGGTGTCATTCTCATGCTGGCCGATATGGCGGCGATCCGTGCCGTCCTACTGACACCAGCCTCATTGGCAGCCCTCCGCGGCAAAACCGTCATCCAGATGGGAACCATCGCGCAGGAAGAAAGCCTAGTCTTGCAGGCCGAGATCGAACAAGTCGGCGGATTGTATTGCGAAGCGCCGGTGCTGGGAAGTCTTACCGAGGCGAAAGCCGGAACACTCTTCGTGATGGTCGGCGGAACCGGAGATCAGTTTGCCCAATGGCTTCCGCTGTTTCGTGCTCTGAGCCGAGAGCCTCGCTTGGTCGGCCCTGTCGGGAAGGCCGCAACCCTAAAGCTCGCACTCAATCAGTTGATTGCGGCCGAAATATCGGCCTTCGCCCTGAGCCTTGGACTCGTCCAACGGGCTGGTATCCCCGTGGACACCTTCATGGCGATCTTGCGGGAGAGCGCCTTGTTCGCTCCGACGTTCGAGAAAAAGCTTCCACGACTCCTGTCGCGAGACTATCAGCATCCAAACTTTTCCACCCGCCATCTCATGAAGGATGTGGAACTCTTCCTGAAGGAAGCCGCCGGTTACGGCTTAATCACGAGTAGTGTGGAAGGGATCAGGCCAGTGCTGGAGCGAACTATTGCACAGGGACTTGGCGGGGCCGATTATTCGGCCATCTTCGAAGTCGTCAACCCAACTCCATAGCCTCACCTCCTCCCAAGATTATTGCCAGCCCCCGCATCGGATAGGATCGCGCTTCTTTTTGATATTCGTTGTGAACCATTATTATTGATCTATACTGAATTTGTAACGACTGGCCAACGTTGCACTGGAACGGACATTGTGCACCCTCCAGGACCTACGAAATAGGAACCATGCAGAAGTCGGCTCACAGAACTATTGAACCACGTGCCTACGATCCCTTGATCCACGAGGGCTTCATTCGCCAGGCGGATCTCGTGAAAGCCTTTCAAGAAGCCCTGCAGGGATCGACCGACCTGGAAGGCCTGCTGATTGAGAGGTATCGGATCCCGAAACCGGCGCTCGGCAAGATACTGAGCGAGTTCTTCGATTGCCCCTATATTCCATTCAACGACCGGACCCTGGCTGATCCCCAACTCCTCAATAATCTCAGTCTTGATTATCTTCGCAAACACCACTGGCTCCCGCTGAAGCGGCAGGATGACATCTTGGATGTCCTGATCGACAACCCCTATGATCTCGATAGAGGTCATGACATCCAGCGCTCCTTCCCCGGCCTGACAATACGGTATGCCCTGGGCCTGCGATGTGACATCGAACGGTTCCTCAACGCTACGATCGGAGATACTGACAGTGGATCCATTGCGGACACGCTGGGCGAGTTGGTCAACGACGCTCACCAGGAACAGTCACTCGATAGCGACTCCGACGGCATTGACGAAAACGATTCCGCGATCGTACGGCTCGCGAATCAGATCATTGTCGAGGCGTACCGTCACGACGCGTCTGACATCCATATCGAGCCCTACTCGGATCGCAAGGAAACGGCCATTCGCTTTCGGGTGGACGGTACCTGCTCCACCTATATGCGGATTCCCGCGCTCTATCGCCGCGCATTGGTGTCCCGTATCAAGATCATGTCCAATCTGGATATTTCTGAACGCCGGAGACCGCAGGACGGGAAGATCCGATTCAAACTGAACCAGGACAGAGAAATCGAGCTACGCGTAGCAACATTGCCGACCGCCGGCAACAATGAAGACATCGTCATGCGGTTGCTCACGGCGAAGGCCCCCCTGCCTCTCGATGCCATGGAGTTTGCTCCAGCCACGCTCACGACGCTCCTGGACATCGTCGAAAAACCACACGGCATCATATTGTGCGTGGGCCCTACCGGATCTGGAAAAACAACAACTCTGCACGCCCTCCTTCGCCATCTCAACACCGACGAACGGAAAATCTGGACGGCAGAAGACCCCATTGAGATCACCCAGGAAGGGCTCCGGCAGGTGCAGGTCCAGCCAAAAATTGGATTTACCTTTGCTGCCGCCATGCGATCGTTCTTACGAGCCGACCCGGATGTCATCATGATCGGTGAGATGCGGGACAAGGAAACTGCCGATGTCGCCATCGAGGCCTCGCTGACCGGCCACCTGGTCCTGAGCACGTTGCACACGAACGGAGCGGTCGAGACGGTGGTCCGCCTTCTCGACATGGGATGTGATTCCTTCAACTTCGCCGATGCCATGCAAGGGGTACTCGCGAAACGCCTCTGCAAACGGATCTGCGTCAATTGTAAAGAACCGTACCATCCAACGGCGCAAGAGTACGATAAACTGGTGCGTGGGTACGGTAAGTACGCGTGGGAGGCGCTCGGAGTGAACTATCGCGAGGATTTTCAGCTCTATCGAGGGCGGGGATGTGACGCCTGCAACCAGACTGGCCTCAAAGGCCGAGTCGCTTTACACGAACTCCTAAGCGGATCAGATGAACTGCGAAACCTGATCCAGAACCGCGCCAAAACGACGGAGATGCAGAGCCTGGCCGCAAAGGAAGGGATGATCACACTCGTGCAAGACGGAATCCTGAAAGTGCTCGCCGGCCTGACCACCTTTGAACAAGTCCGGGCCGTTGCCATGAAATAACTGTTCGACTTTCGTTGCGATCGCCTGCGCTCACATCGTTCATTCCAGCGCCTTGACGAACTTCTTCAGCCTCTCCCCCTCTGAAGGGCGAATCTTAATAAACTCAACGCCGAACCTCGTCGCGGAAACCCACCGGACCGCGGCTAGATCGACCTGGATCGACTCCTCTCGCTCACAAAGTTGCATCATCAACTGTAGATATACGGCTACGCCGACGATGGTTTCCGAAGTGATGGCGCAGCCCTCCGCAGACAAATTCAAGATAGTGCCTCTGTCGGAAAGCTGATCTCCATTGAACGACACAGGAAGCTGCACCGCGAAACGGGTATGCTTACGTCCTTGCATGAGGCTCCCTGCCGATCATCGTATTCCGTGAGAAACGTTTCACGGTGCCGGTGGAGTATCACTGTGGCTCATAAGATCGGTCTTCTTGCTGAGATGGAACGTCCCACCCTTTTGAGTCGGCGCATGGTCGGTGCCGATCCGGCTATACCACCAGTTGCCCTCGCCTTCTGAAAAACCAGGAGAGAACTCCACTGTAAACCCACCATCCCGGTCATTTTCCTTCTGCGACCACATGCCGTGCCAGGTATGACCGACGAGCGTCTGGGTCTCGAATCGCCCGTCCTTCCAGTCATAGCGACCATTGCCCTGCTCATCTAATATCAACCGGACAACCGCTCCGTCGACATATTCCCATTCACCGGCGAGGACATGGCGGTTTTCGGACTGAGCAGCCGTCGATGACGGCAGGGCATCGACGGACACAGCCCGATGCATAGCCGGTGTATCACACGCTGCGGTGAATACCATACTGGCAAGAAAGAGCGGAGCAATGATGTATTGTGAACGCATGTTGTCGCTTTCCTCGAATCGCGTATTCCTACTTACCATGTGGCAAAGAGGCGGACAAGCGATCGAGCGAAATGGGTACAGGATAAGAATCAGGAAGCCAGTTCCTACCCAAGCTTCGCGATCCGGCTGCAGGCCTCGTCAATGTCCGCATCGGTCTTGGCATAGCTGAAGCGAAGAAACTGCTTTCCCTCAGCCCCGGAAAAGAAGGCTTCTCCAGGGACACCAGCCAAGCCGATCCTGTCCAACAGATGCATCGCCCGGTCCTTACCGGTGATACCTGGCAGGCGAGACGCATCGGCCAGCACATAGTAGGCGCCCTGCGGAATCGAGGGCGTCAGACCAGCCTTGGCCAGGGCCTGGCAGAAACGATCTCGTTTTCGTTGATAGTCGCGTGCCTGGTCGCGATAGAACGAGTCCGGAAGTTCCTGGATGCCGACTGCCACTCCCGCCTGCAACGGTGTCGGGGCGCAGACGTATAACAAATCGTTCATGGCTCCGATGGCCTGAGCCCACCGCGCAGCCGCGACGCTGTACCCAATGCGCCAGCCGGTGATGCTGAATGTTTTGGAGTATCCGCCAATGGTAATCGTCCGGTCGGCCATGTCTGGTAATGTGGCGAGGCTCACATGTGTACGACCGTCATACAAAAAGTACTCGTAGATTTCGTCGGTGAACACGAACAGATCGTGTTCTTGTGCCATCGCCGAAAGACTCTCCATTTCTTGCCTGCTAAATACTTTCCCTGAAGGATTGCCGGGCGAGTTCACGATGATCGCCTTGGTCCGTGGTGTCACCGCGCGCTCGACCTCAGCTGGGAAATATGTCCAATCGGGCGCCTGCATCTTCACCATCACTGGAACGGCCTCAACCGCCAGCAGCGCGCTGATGTGATACTGATAGTAGGGCTCGAACAGGATGACTTCGTCGCCTGGGTTGAGCAACGCCAAGCAGGCAGAATGAAAGGCCCCTGTGGCTCCCGCGCTGACCGTAATGTCCGTTTCCGGATCAGCTACGATCCCGTTGTACTGCGCCAACTTCTTGGCGATCGCCTGTCGCAATTCAGGCAATCCGTCGAATCGCGAGTAGACATTCTTCCCGCGTTCCATGGCCTGCGCTGCAGCTCGAATCACCACCGGTGGAGCCGGCGTGTCGCAGACCCCCTGTGCCATATTCAGACCGTTCGCCTGCACGCAGGCTTGGGTCATCGCTCGAATTTCTGAATGGGCTAATATGGCCATTCGTTGGTTGATTTGCCGTCTCATCATGGCATTGCTCCTCGGTCAAAGAATCTCACTTGTCGCAGAGCGGTTCCAGGCAGGTCAAGAGCATTTTCTTTGCAGCATACAAAATAGCCAATGGAGATACGACAGAAAGTCGAATGTATCGGGTACTCGTGACACTAATTGGATATACTACGTTCATGGTGCGGCCCCTCTTCCGAGTTACTCCACTTGAGGAAGGCTAGCCGACAACGAATCCGGTAGAGTTGTTTCATGGTCGAAACAACATTTTCCTAGTGCTTGAGAGAAAGGACGTGTTCCGTGGCCACGCAGGACCCCAGATCAGGACGAGCTTCAAGCTCTGATCACGAAGCCGCGATGGCGGAACGCCGAGGCCGCCGTCTTAATCTGAGTTGCCGGCTGTTCTTTTTTGGAGAAGATGACTTTGAAGGGGAAGCGACGATCCTCGATCTCTCCACAGGAGGCTGTCAGGCGACCTCACTGACCGAAGTACAGGTTGGCACGACGCTCCGCCTGTCCCTGTTCCTGCAAGATCAGGAATGGCCTGTACGCATCGACGAAGCCCTGGTCCGGTGGGTAAAGAGCTCAGCCTTCGGTCTCGAATTTACAGAAATCCGATCGGCCCAACGAGAGCGCATCCGTGCCTTGATCATGAAAGCCAAGCTCTAACAGGCTGCTAGCCCAAGTCATCCATCTACAGTAGCGACCCCCTTCTTTCCTCGCCGTGATCAGGATGCCTCCCCCTCACACTATCACTCTTCGTGACGACCTCTATATCCATGAATCCTGAATCGCCGGTCACACAGAACAGCTCGTGAGGAAATACTTGATGTAACGAGTGGCCTATCGTACCCGTGAGAGAATGCGCATTCGACCGGATTCGAGTTCTCCCTTACTTTTTATCATTCTTGGGAGAAGGCGATGGGTGAGACCTGAACCGCTCGTAGTACCGCAGCACTTTCTTCACGTAGGTGCGGGTTTCCCGAATACGGGGCACTTTGCGTTCCTTCACTCGATGGACCCCGGCGTTATAGGCCGCCAAGGCCAGTGGAAAATCACCCTGGTAGAGATTCAGCAAATGCCGCAATTGTTTAGCGCCTCCGCGGATGTTCTGCAACGAATCGTAGCGATCGCTCACTCGCAGGGTCGCCGCGGTATCCGGAGTCAGCTGCATCAAGCCGACCGCGCCTTTGCGAGACACGGCATGCTGATTAAAATCGGATTCGGTCTTGATCACCGCACGCAGCAGAGCCGGATCGAGACGATATTTCTTGGCGTACCAGGCGATGGCCCGGCCGATTTCCTGCTTTGAGTATCGCTGGTGAGCACTGTCGTAATCCGGTCGCGTCGGGGCGGGAATCGCAACGATCAGCAGACACAACAGCGTCAGCGCGCAGAAAGCACGTAGCAGGTGTGAACAGAGCAGCCCGCTCCTGGTTGGATTGATCGCCATCGTGTGGGATTACATTCCTATGCACGAAATAACCTGCATCATGGTCTGGAAGGTCTCAAGATCCGTGCCCCAACAGCCCTTCACTAACCTATGGATCGCACAGGGGAAACAACAGGCCGCTATATGATCGATGCCGTGAAGTGCACAGAGTGGACGTTTGAGAACTGTTGGCTCAGCCCCGAGCTGGCACAGTTCTTCGCAAACGAGGAGTTCTCGAAAACTTTAAAAAAGAAAACTTTGGAGTAATTGTGCGGGATCGTCGGCAGTCTACGGAAAGATTACTTTGGCACGTGAGAGCTTCGAAGGTCTGCACATGCGAGATAAGAAAAACTCCTGCTGTGTGCTCAAACAGGCCATCCAGCAAGGCCGCAGCGAGTGAGGACCGGAGGCGTACCCTCTGGGGCGCACGGTGCGACGAATAAGGAGCACCAAGTCTGTGCGCGCCGCCGAGTGAGTGAGGCGGCCGGGTCTCCGTGAGGATCTGAACGATGCGAGAACGAAGCTGGTGGCCTGTTTCAGCGCCCAGCTAGAGGAGCTCGCCGATCAGCTTCACCGCCTCTTCCGGCGAGGCAGCAGCATGGACGAGATCGGGCGAGAGACTCTTGAACAGGCTCACGCCAGCCTTATCCGCACCTAACAGAATCACCATCTTCTTAGCCTTCAGCGCCAATGCCACTTCCGAAACCGTACCGGTCCCACCGAGTCCGCAGGCCACGATGATGTCGCTGGACATCACGTTTACATTGTTGCGCGCCTGGCCCAGATCCGTGACGATGGCCACGTCCACATATCGGGATACCGACGCCTTGTTGTCCGGAAGAATTCCGATCGTCAAACTGCCGGGCACCGACTTGGCCCCCTCGCTCGCCGCGTCCATCACACCGCTCGCGCGCCCTCCGGTGAGCACCACCCATCCTTGACGGGCGATCAGCTCACCCAAACTTTTCGCATCGGCTAGCGCTCTGATACCGGCCTTGGCCGGACCCATCACACCGACCACTGGCTTTCTCGTCGATCGTCGAATCGGACGTTTCACGAACCGCACCTCACGGGTAAGAGTAATGGCAAAGATTGCCGGGGTCAGAAATATACACTGGAGGAGGAGGATTTGTCGCGCAACCGTCGTGGCAGGTCAGGATGATGCGATGAACCGGATGTGAGGCTCTTCACCTCGATTCGCGTTATGGTTTCCCCCACAATTCCTCGAGCCGCTGGGCGCGACCGCAATTGTATTTATAGAATTTGTAGCGAACGGGGTTTTTCTTGTAGAAGTCCTGATGATATTCCTCAGCTGAATAAAATGGAGCGGCAGGCACGATTTGGGTGACGATCGCTTCTTTGAACCGTTTCGATTGCTCAATGGCTTGCGTGGAAGTCTCCGACAGACGTTTTTCCTCCTCCGTCTGATAGAAAATGGCCGCACGATATTGTGAGCCGTGGTCACAGAACTGCGCGTTTGCTGCGAGGGGGTCGACGTTGCGCCAGAATGCATCCAGCAGCTTCTGGTAGCTCACCTTCGCCGGGTCATAGACCACTTCAACCGATTCCGCATGCCCCGTCCGACCAGCGGACACGTCTTCATAACTCGGATTGGCGACGGTCCCTCCCATATAACCAGACGTCGCAGACAGCACGCCGTCAACCTTCTCGAAGGCTTCTTCCATACACCAGAAACAGCCGCCCGCAAAGTAGGCCTTGCCGAGTGGCGCATCCGCTGTAGCCTGGCCGGTCTGCTGCAGAGTCCAGGCTCCGATGAGAAACATGACGACCGTCAGAAACAATACCGCAGTGTGTTTGTTCATGAGACAGTCCTCTCACAAAATCAGTCGAACCGATTCCTACAACCTTACAGATCCCTACGGTTATGGATTCGCTTCGGATGTTCCTATATGATCGAGCCCATGTGGACTGTTACCCGTTTCCTCGCATCGATCCTGCTTATCGCCGCTACCGGCTGTGCCTCCTGGTTCATGAAAGGCGAGCCGGCGGAGGTGCTGGTCACAAACGTGACGCCCTTGGAATCCACTGCCTTCGAGCAACGATTGCAAGTGGATCTCCGCATCCGCAACCCGAATGATTTCGATCTGCTCGTCACGGGCATCGACTTTACGCTCACGCTCAACGGAAAGAGGCTGGCACGTGGATTGGGCAATACCGGCATCACCGTTCCCCGACTCAGCGATGCTGTCGTCTCGGTTCAGACCAGCACGTCGACCTTCGATCTGGTCCGCCAGCTCCTGAACTTCTCACGGACGCAGGACCTCTCGTACGAGATCACAGGACTGCTCCATCTCAAGGACGGTCGTCTCCCCTTCGACAATTCCGGCATCCTTCTCGACAAGGGCCAGCTCTCGGACCTACCGACTCGCTAACCTCCTCACATCCGAGAAGCAGCCGGCATGAAGTCGGCATGGACCCAAGACTTCTTGAAGCGGTCTTCAGTCTCAGCCGCCTGATCGCCTTTATGTTGGGCCTTGAGACTCTGGATCAATCCGATCAGCGCCCACCCGTTGTCCGGATGTCGCAGCAGGTCTGCGCGATAGGTCCCTTCCGCGTCGGAGGGACGGCCGGCCAGCAAGAGCACCGTTCCAAGGTAATGCCGCACGGACAGAGGCCATATCGGCGGCTCGGAGTATGGGAGCGCCTCCTCCATCTTGATCGCATCCTCGAACAAGCGGATCGCTTCATCGTAACGTTGACGCCGAACGGCGAGTTCCCCTGCCAGGATCCTCTCGGCAATTTTGAGGACGGCTCCCTCGGTCTTGTCTTCCGCCGTACGATTCCGCCGGAACTGCTTCGTCAGGCCGGCCAGCACAACATGTTCACCCTCCGCTCCTGGAATCCGGCCAGTCGCCACAAGGGCGAGCCCCCGCCCCAATCGCCACATGCCTTCCATCAGACGCAACCCCTTGGGCGGCGCCGGTTCCCTGAGTAACTCCTCCCACCGGCCGAACCGAATCATCGAGAAGATCGGCGTCGGGAGATAGAGTTCCTTCCAGCGATCTTTGACGGCTTCTTCAGCGGTAATGGTGGCCGTCAAGTCGCGAGCCGCTTTCATGGCATCGACACTCCGTCCCTCCATCGCCAAGGAGGCCCAGAGAAAATGGAGATTGTGGGTGTAATACCCATTGGCATATTCGCCGGTCTGGTGTCGGGTGGCCAAATACTGTTGATCGATATGGGCTGCCTGCTGATTTCGTTCCGCCGCTTCGTGATATTTCCCAACCCGCATGTAAATATGCGCCGGCATATGCACGAGGTGGCCGGCACCGGGCATCAGATCGGGCAACCGCTCCGCACAAGGCAAGGCCCGTTCCGGTTGCAGTGAGGCCTCAACCGCATGCAAGTAATAGTGGCAGGCCCCCGGATGCTCGGGGCTCCGTGCCAGTACGGACTCGAGTGTCGAGACGATCTCCTCGGTGCCAGGCTGCGGTCGCCCATCCTGCTTCCACAAGTCCCAGGGCCGCAAATCCATCAAGGCTTCGGCGAACAACGTCGCCGCATCGGCATCTTCGGGGAACCGCAGCGCCATCGATCGCATCGCCTTTGCATAGGCTTCGTCGAGGCCCTTACGCTTGACCCCTTTTCGGCCGACATATCTTACAACCAAGGCCTCGATGTAGGCCCGCTCCCCGGGAGTGGCGCGATCTGCCAGCCGTTGAGCCTTCTGAATCATCTCGATTGCCCGATGCTCGTCCTTCTTCTCCATCGCTCCATTAATGTTGGGCCCTAGTGCCAGCGCGATGCCCCAATAGGCCATCGCCGTCTGCGGATCGAGTTCAGCGGCTGCTTCAAACGATCTGATCGCTTCTTCGTGATTGAAGGCATAGACGAGTCTGAGCCCCTGATCGAAATAGCGTTGAGCCTGTTCCGATGTGGTGGTGATGGGATGGTGGAGGGAACCAAGATTCTCGAAGAGCGGCATCGCGGTGGTCTGGCCGGCAAGAACTTCTTCCACTGGCACACACAAAGCCCACCACAATGTCATTCCTACTATCACGCGTGTCGCAACCATCCAACCTCCCACTAGACGTATGATCGCCCGTTGTTCAATCCACATCCCTCGTCGGCTTGGTCTACTGTCATCGTTCATCGTGATCCCTGTTTCGAATGAGGACCGCACGTCCTCCCTCATCGACAAAGGCTTCGATCCGATCCCCGACATGGGCCGGTCGATCGATGCGCGTATTCTCGTCGTGCGCCAGGCGACGGTCGATACCGCCGATTTCCCGAACAAGATAGGCCCCGCCCTCAACCGCCGTCACCTGCCCTTCGAGCATGGAGGCATGGGCCGGAGCTGCAAGTCGCGCATCGCTGTCCGGTCGGGCGCCCAATGTGCCCTGCACAATCCCTCGCCCGAGATCCTCTTGCTTCGACGGTCCCGCGCTATCGCAACCGGCACCAAACAGGCTGGCTCCCAGCAGGATCATGAAGCACCACCTCGTCATGTACATCTCTATTCCTTTCCGCGGTATCACGAACTGTTATCCGGCTGTCGGCTCATGACGAGCAAACGTCAGAATCGAGTGACGCTGGAAAAATTGAAATCTCGAAGCCTCATCGACGGCACCAGGAGCTTGCCGGTTTCTGACGTGATCGCTTCCGCCGGGTTAGTAAAGACCTCAACTCGATTGAAGATCTGCAGCGGGCTCTCGTGAAACCGAAAGTTCTTCACGGCCGACACAATCTGGCCATTTTCGACAAGGAACGTGCCGTCCCTCGTCATACCGGTGAGGGTGAGATCGGTCGGATTGACCGTCCGGATGTACCAGAAGTTCGTCACGAGGATGGCACGCTCCGTATGTTTGATCAATTCTTGCAACGTCGGCAGGGACGATCCTGCTCCAGAAAGGCAGGGAGCATCGAGCGTCGGGATTGGATCGATGCCTCGCACCTTCGCCGTGAAGCGATCGTACGACAACTCTGTCAGCACCCCCTCCGTCATCCAGTCTGAGGCCAATGTCGGCAACCCGTCCGAGGTGAACCCGATGCCCAGGAGATCCTCATGCGACGGCACATTACGGAGCGACAGTCGCCGGTCGACGATCGGTTGGCCCAGCTTACCAGACAAGGCGCTCGTGCCTTTTTCGTAGGCCTTCGCATCGAGCGTCCAGAGAAGCGCGGACCAGAGCCCCGCAACGGCAGACGGCTCCAGAATCACGGAGTAGTGCCCTGGCGGCAACTCGCGCACCTCCAGGCCCCGCTTCGCTTTGTTGATCGCGGTGAGGGTCCGCTCCTGTACTTTTAGGTGATCGATGGATCGATGGGCCGCGGCGCCCCAGCCGGTGGCCTCGCCAGCCTGAACCGTGAGGCTGAACCGTGCGTCGGTCCGTTCTTCGTGAGCGAAGAGCCCCGTACTGGCGGCCACGCCGACCGTCGCAATCGACGAAGACAGGATCCCGGCTGCGCCGAGATTTTCCATCCGGCATTGCCCGATTGCCTCGTTCGCATATTCCAGCCGCCGTGCCGGTCCTGCCAATACTGTTTCGACTCGCGTCGTCGGAGGCGTCGAATATTGTTGTGGCCCCACCGGCGGGAGGTATTCCGGATCCTCCGGCGACAATTGCGCGATCTCTGTGGCCTTGGTCACGGTCTCTTGCACCGATCCCGCGGTAAAGTCCGTCGTGCTCGCAGTGCCATGCCGCCGCCCGAATGCCACCGTCACGCTCAACGACCCACGCCTCATATCGACGTTCTGGACGATCTGATTGTTCGCGAACCGCGTCGTCCCGCTCTGCTGATCCTGCAACGCCACCAATGTATGGTCGCCGGTCGAACGTTTCATGACCAGTTCGGCGAGGAACCGAAACTCGTTCCGGCTCGTCAGCTTCGGCCAGGTTTTGTGGCCTGTCGTACTCATGATCCCGCCTGCCCTCCGATAACCTGGACGTTGCGGAATCGCGCGTGAGAGGCCGGATGGCTCATCCAGCCCGACTGGCCTGGCTGACCCTTGCCGCAGGTAATGAACCCATACCGCCTCCGGTGCGACCGATCGGCGACCCCGTCGCAACTGCCCCAGAACTCCGGCGTGATCCCATGGTAAATGACATCGCGAACCATATGGGTTCGCTTCCCGTTTTCAATCAGCCAAAAGGCATCGCCGCCGAATTGGAAGTTATAGCGCCGTTGATCGATGCTGTAGGACCCGTGGCCTTCGATGTAGATGCCCCGCTTGATACCGGCGAGCAGCTCATCGAGGGTGGCAGTGCCTGGCTCTAAGCCGACGTTGGCAATACGGACGATGGGCACGCTGCCCCAACTGTCCGCCCGATTAGACCCGCGCGAGCGCGTCTCACCGATGATCGGCGCCACTTCTCGGTTCGTACAATACCCGACGAAGAGACCGTCTCGCACAATGTCCCATCGTTGGCAGGCCACACCGTCGTCGTCGTACCCGGTCGCGGCAAGGGTTTCCGGTTCGCAGTTGTCGGCCACAAGATTCACGTGCGGAGAACCGTATCGAAAGGTTCCTCGTTTCTCGGTCGTGAGGAAGCTGGTGCCGGCATAGTTGGCCTCGTACCCGAGCGCACGGTCGAGTTCGCTCGGATGGCCACAAGATTCGTGCATGGTGAGCGAGAGGTGTTCAGGATCGAGGACGAGATCGTAGAGGCCTCGCGCGGTGGTAGGCGCCTTCACTTTTTCGACGGCCTGAGACGCGATGCGCGGAGCCTCGGCGAGGAAATTGGCGTCCTCGATCAATTCATAACCCATCCGAAGATGCGGCGTATTGAATGTCCGTGAGGCGAACCGTCCGTCATGAATCGCCGTGGCATCAAAATCGCCGCTCACGGCCAGGAGGTCGAACTCCAGACGCGAGCCTTCGGTCGAGACAAAGAGCTTGCGGTCCCGGCGGGCCCACAGACTCGCGCTGCTCCGTACGATACCGGCCTGCCGATGGACATACTCCATCGTCTCAAGCAGCAGCGCGGTTTTCTGTTCAAGCGAGACGGCAAAGGGATCGATCCGCCGGGCCGTCACAATACGGTCTCGATGGACCGGCTCATCGGCAAGCTTCACCTTGTCGATCGCCAGCGACGCAGAGCCTTTGGCGATTTCGATGGCCAGATCGGCCACACGAGGGGCTTCTTCCAGCGACAGGACCGAACTGGCCGCAAAGCCCCAGGCCCCGTGATAGAGGACGCGGATGCCGAACCCGCTGTCCTGCATATCCCGAATGGAGTCGATGCGGCGATCTTCACCGCTGATGATCTGGGTTGTGCTGTCGAGGATGCGGATATCGCCGTACTCGGCTCCGGAAGCCACCACGCGTTTGAGTACCAGTTCGGCGAGTTCGTCTTGATGAAGAATGGGCATGGCACCTGTATCCTGACAGAGGCACCGGAGCCGTTCAACTCAGGCCGCCATCGGGCTTGGCTTTCCCGATGTCATCCCCTACGATGTCGCCGCATGATCTCTTCAGGGCAGACGCCACGACAACGCATCATCGAACTGATCACCGGTACCAGACTGTCATCATACCAGCTGGCCCAGATGCTGGGCATCCCGGAGCGTCAGGTCGAGGACCATCTCCCTCACGTCGTGAAAACGGTGGCTCGGGACCCATCGCGCCGATTCATCCTCGAACCCTCCGTCTGCCAAGATTGCGGGTTTATCTTTCGCGATCGACGAAAACTGAACAGGCCGAGCCGTTGCCCCACATGCCGCAGCGAAGGTATCACCGCTCCTCGGTACGGCATTGAGCCGATCTAGGCTGTCCGCGCAACCCTGTCGCTTCTCATATTTCTCTTGGGCGCCTCGCCCTCCTCATCTAGAGTAGTCGTATTCATCTAGAGCCCACTACCATGGGACCTGACACATCACCATCTTCCAGCCGCTGGGTTGACCTCCGCCACGACGCCTTTGCCTCGGTCGTGGTCTTCCTGGTCGCGCTCCCCCTCTGCATGGGTATCGCCGTCGCCTCCGGTGCGCCACCTGCCGCCGGCATCATCACGGGCATTATCGGGGGACTGATCGTCGGCGCGCTGGCCGGGTCACCGCTCCAAGTCAGCGGGCCAGCCGCAGGCTTGACCGTCATCGTCTACGAGATCATTCAAGAGCATGGTGTGGAAAAGCTGGCCATCGTGGTCATGCTGGCCGGGATCATCCAGATGAAGTGGGCCTGGCTCCAGCTGGGACAATGGTTCCGCGCCGTCTCACCCGCCGTGGTGCATGGCATGCTAGCCGGGATCGGCGTCCTCATTTTCGCCAGCCAGTTCCATATCATGATCGACGATACGCCCCGAGGATCCGGGCTCGCCAATCTCATCACCCTTCCCTCTGCGTTCTGGAAAGGCTTAGTTGCCGACGACGCCACGCCACTGAATCATCACCTGGCCGGGAGAATCGGCCTGCTCACGATCGTGGCCATCGTGTTGTGGAATCTCTATGCCCCCCGGATGCTCAAGGCCATTCCCTCGGTCCTCATCGGCGTCGCGCTCGCCACAGTGGCGGCCATGTCTTTGAATCTCGATATTGCCCATGTGAAGGTGCGTGACAACTTACTCACGATCGTACAGTTGCCATCTCTCCACTCACTGCAATACCTCATGGATCCGGCCATCATCGGCGAAGCGCTGGCACTCGCATTGATCGCGAGCGTCGAAACCCTGCTCTCTGCCACCGCAGTGGATCAACTCCACACCGGTCCCCGCACGCGTTATAACAAGGAACTCTTTGCGCAGGGAGCGGGCAATGTGCTCTGCGGATTGCTTGGCGCCCTGCCTGTGACCGGCGTCATCGTGCGTAGCGCTGCCAATGTGGAGGCCGGCGCGCGGTCTCGCGCCGCGACCCTCCTACATGGTGGGTGGCTGCTGCTCTTTGTCTTCTTCCTTCCAGCCATCTTGCGAATGATCCCCACGGCTGCACTTGGCGCCGTGCTCGTCTTTACCGGATACAAACTTATGAATGTGGGTATCGTGAAGGAGTTGAAACGGTACGGGAGGAGCGAGGTGCTCATCTACGGAGCCACGCTCTGTACCATCGTGGCGACGAACCTGCTCACCGGCGTGTTAATCGGCATCGGGCTGGCCATGGCGAAGCTGCTCTATACCACCCAGAACCTCGAAACCCATTTTGAGCATGACCCGGAAAACGGCAAACTGACGTTGAACTTGATGGGGATCGGCACCTTTGTCAGCCTTCCCCGTTTGGCCACAGCTCTGGAAGGGGTTCCTCCCCTCGCGGATCTGCAGATTCAATTCACGTCTCTCCGTCATATCGACCATGCCTGTCTGAATCTCCTCGAGTCCTGGCAAAAACTCCACGAGGCGACAGGTGGACAGGTGCATCTGGATTGGAACAAGCTGCACGGGATCTCGTATCATGTGAGAAAAGGACCGCGGAGCGCCACCTGGTGGCAGAAATGGTTAGAGTAACCGGAGGCCCTATGACACGATCCCTCGCCCTGATACTGTTCGCCTGCTTGCTGGCCGTCTCCGCCTGTAACGGAGACAAGCCCAAGGAGCTGCTCGAGACCGCAGAGTTTGAAGAGCGGCAGATGAACCTGCCCCACGCGAAGCAACTCTACGAAGATGTGATTCGTCTCTACCCGACCAGCAAACAAGCCGAACAGGCCCGCGCACGGCTCACTTCGCTTACCCCCGCTCAATAGGCTGGCGTTTCGGCCACCAGGGCAAGAACGCGTTCGTCGTTTGCTGATAGATGCGATAGTCCTCGCCACGGCTTGCCAACGCCTGCGCTTCTGCCAGAGGAATTCCCGTCACTTTGACTAACGCCCATCCCATCGCGATCGGGCCAATCCATGTGAGCAGCCAGCCCGGTGTCCCGATGGCCATGGCGACATAGGCCCACCAGTGCAGCCATTCGAAAAAATAATTTGGATGGCGCGAGAAATACCAGAGTCCATCTCGGCAAACCCGATCACGATTCCATGATTTGGAACGAAACTGCGCAAGTTGCCAATCGGCTGTGGCTTCACCGGCGATTGCGACAATCCAGATCAGCAATCCGGCAAGTTCGATCAGCGCGAACGGGGGTCTGGGATTTTGGATCAGCACCAGAAAGGGGAGAGAAAGGCCCGCCACGGCCAGTGCCTGCAGGTGAAAATAGCCGAACATCTTGAGCCGCTCAGACCGGCCCCACTGCTCGCGCAAGCGACGATAACGAGCATCCTCCTGCTTGCCGACCACACGATTGAGGAGGATGTAGAATCCAAGCCGTCCCGCGTAGAGCAGGACCAACATCGCCACGAGAACTTTCCGCTCAATCTCGCCAGTGGCCTGGGTCGCGTACCAGAGAACGGTAGCAATGAGGCCTGCACAAAATCCCACATCCGCAATCGAGGCATTGCGTACTCGAAGCTGCAACAGCCAGAGTCCCGCCATAACAACAGCCATGGCCAGATAAGCGGTGAGGACAAGGGATAGAGGATCCGATGCGTTCATTGCATACTCCGATGTCTCGATTTCTTCACTTCACGCCTCACAGACTTCACTCGGGATAATCCCACAAATCCATACCGGTACTTGTCCGTCCCGCCAGCCATGCGCGAAAGCCGGACAAGGGGAACGAAAGAAGCCCTTGAAGCTTGTCACAGTTCATCGACAAATCGGGAGGCCTAGGCGCGCCAACATAGTCCCTCACGGAGCCAGGCCTGATCAGACCAGCCAGCTCCGGATACCAGGGAGTGAGCGCTTGCCCGATCTCCCAGCGCGACAGCCGTTCCGCTCCTCCAAGGTGGTACAGGCCAGGACGATCCTGGCCGATCAGCTCCCAGATGGCTCGCGCCGTCATACCAGCCGGTAGCGGGCAACGAAACTCATCTGTAAATAACGTGAGCAACCTGCCATCCTTCACCGAGTTCCGCATATCTTCGACAAAACTGCGATCGCCGGTCAGCGACGTGCCTGCGTTCAGCCCCACACGAATCACGCTATGCCTCGGATTCTGCAGCACGAAGCGTTCGGCTTCCGCTTTGGTCTCTCCATACACGTTGAGCGGATTCACCGGATCGGTCTCGACGTACCAGCCCTTGGCGCCATCGAAGACCTGATCGCTGGAGAAGAAGAGAAAAGGAATCCCGGCTGCGAGTTCGGCGAGCAGCGACGTGGCCTCCACGTTGATGCGGCGCGCCAGAGCTGGATCTTGCTGACAAGGCCCTGTCCGGCTCTGCGCAGCACAATGGATAACGACCTGGGGATGGAGCTCGCGCCAGAGACGGCGCAGGGCCACGGCGTCGGTCAGATCGACGTCCTGTCTGGTGAGTCCCCGCACCTCCCACTGCGGCGCCCAGCGTGGCGCCGTACTGAAGAGATACCGGCCGATAAGCCCTGCCGCACCGGTAATGAGGACGAGCGGTGCCATATGAAAGGCGCCTGTCAGCGCGTCAGCTTGCGATATCGAATGCGGTGTGGCTGATCGGCCTCCTTGCCCATGCGCTTCTTCCGATCCGCGTCGTACTCGCTGTAGTTCCCTTCAAACCAGACCACCTTGCTATCGCCTTCGAACGCCATAATGTGGGTCGCGACCCGGTCCAGAAACCAGCGGTCGTGACTGCTGATGACGGCGCAGCCGGCGAAACTTTCCAATCCTTCTTCCAGCGCGCGCAAGGTGTTGATATCGAGGTCGTTGGTCGGCTCGTCGAGGATGATGAGGTTCGCCCCCTCTTTCAGCATCCGGGCCAGGTGTACCCGGTTGCGCTCGCCGCCGGAGATATCCTTCACCTTCTTCTGTTGATCGGTGCCGGCAAAGTTGAACCGGGCGCAGTAGGCCCTGGCGTTCACTTCGGCCTTGCCGAGCATGATGGTATCGTGACCCTCGGAGATGATGTCGTAGACGGATTTGTTCGGATCCAGGCTGCGATCCTGGTCCACGTAGCCCAACTTGACCGTCTCGCCGATCTTGATCGAGCCGGTATCCGGCTTCTCTTTCCCGATGATCATGCGGAACATCGTCGTCTTGCCGGCTCCGTTCGGTCCAATCACGCCGACAATTCCGCCCTTGGGGAGACTGAAGTTCACATTTTCATAGAGAACCTTGTCCCCGTAGGCTTTGCTGACGCCTTGGGCTTCGACGACCACATCGCCCAACCGAGGTCCCGGTGGGATGTAGATTTCCAGATCGGCGGCCTGCTCTTCCTGTTTCTGATTGACCAATTCTTCATAGCGGTTGAGCCGCGCTTTGCCCTTCGACTGACGGCCTTTCGGCGACATGCGGATCCATTCCAACTCATGTTCCAACGACTTGCGGCGCTTCGATTCGGTTTTTTCCTCTTTTTCCAGCCGCACCTGCTTCTGTTCCAACCAGGAGGTATAGTTCCCCTGGAACGGAATGCCATGGCCGCGATCGAGTTCGAGGATCCAGCCGGCCACGTTGTCGAGGAAGTAGCGATCGTGCGTGACAGCGATGACCGTGCCTTTATATTGCTGAAGGTGCTGTTCGAGCCATTGCACGGACTCGGCATCCAAATGGTTGGTCGGTTCGTCGAGCAAGAGGATATCCGGCTCCTGAATCATCAAGCGGCAGAGGGCCACCCGACGCTTCTCGCCGCCAGAAAGCACCCCGATCTTTGCATCCGGCGGGGGACAACGCAGCGCGTCCATGGCGAGTTCAAGCACATTGTCCAGCTCCCACCCGTTCGCCGCTTCGATTTTTTCTTGGAGCTGAGCCTGCTTTTCCAGCAGTTTTTCCATCTCATCGGGCGTGGCCTCGCCCATCTTGTTGCTGACCGCGTCATACTCGCGCAACATGGCCACAAGCTCTTTCTTCCCTTCTTCGACAACCTCTTTCACCGTCTTCTCCGGATCGAGCTGCGGTTCCTGTTCAAGCAGGCCGACGCTGTACCCCTTCGAGCGGGTGATCTCGCCGGTATAGTTCGGGTCGGTCCCGGCGATGATCCTGAGCAGCGAGCTCTTGCCCGATCCGTTGAGGCCCAACACACCGATCTTTGCGCCGTAGTAAAACCCGAGATAGATCTCGCGCAGCACCTGCTTCTTCGGCGGATAGATCTTGCCGACATTGACGAGCGAAAAAATGACTTGTTTATCGTTTGTGGTCGCCATGCATTCCCCTACCTAGTGATGAACTGGTGAGTTGAAAAGAACCATCTTGCAGGATGCTCACAGGAACTTGTACCAGCACCGACTACAGCGAATGCAGGATCTGGCGTCCCGCCTGTGCCTGAACGGCCAAGCCGGCAAGGCCGGCCCTGACCTCCGACGCGTTGCGTACGGGGTTGGCAAAGGCCACCCGCCCACCCTGCATTCGGCCTGGAGTGGTGAGCCGAAGGTGAAAGCCCAACCGGTCCAATGCCGTCACTGTCGCCTGCTGCGCCTCTGCATTGCCGAATACACGGGCAAGTAGCAGCAACGTCTCCGCCCGCTCTGTATTAAATTCACGAATGAGGTTCGAGGCCTCATCCGCGAGCGGGTCCACCGCCGCCCCCGCGTAGTCGTCCGGCATCACCCAACCCATCGACCCAAACCCTCCGACAAAATAGATATCCGCCAGTGCCATGCGGAAAAAACTGAAGTCCTCGAAGTCCACCCAGTAGGAGGCATTGGCATGGCGTGCCAGGTAGAGCTCGCGAACCTGCACGGCTTCCTCCCTCGGCACCCTGGTCACAGACCCCATCAATGTCACCCTGGCCGCACCCTGCGGATCGCTGCGGCTCTCAGGCGGTGTCACGAGCAAGCTGGCCCGTGGATCGCCCAGGAGATTTTGCGTATGCATCGCCATCGTGCTGATCAGAAAGACCGGTTGCCCCTCCTCGTCCAACCCGTAGGGCATCACCGATCCAAAGGGCCAGCCTGGCTGCTTGCGCGAGAGCGTCGAGAGACTACCCGATGACTGTAAATACACAAGCGTCTTGGCCCGCTCGGCATGTGACGGTTCAGGAACGTCAGGACCCTCTGAATCCGGCCCGCTGCTATGTTGTCGTGATGAAGACATGTCTGATCTCTTACTCTAATGCAATGAACCGGGTGACACCTTACCCTGGATCTGTCGAACATTTCCACTGAGGACGGGGTCGTGCCGGAGAGTTCAGTTGGACGTAGTCCGACAGGCTCGATACCGGCGGCGAGGAAGGCAAGGAACTGATCCGCCAGGCCATTCGCGCCGATGAGCTGGCCTTACAGAATTTGAGCGCGGCTACATTCCAATTTCTTGCGATACCCGGACTTCCGATTCGTCGTCGATTTCCTCCAGGCAACTGAAGCAGGTAAAGGGAAACCGGTCGACGGGGATCGCACAGGATTCGCCGATGGACGAATCGTCTATCGCCGGTCCACCGCATTCTCGATGAATTAAGACAAGCATATGGCTCCCTTCTCGCTACGTTGCACCCACGACAAGACGTCGAAACATGTCCAGATGCTCAGGACTACTCAGGCGATGGTCGCCCGGAACGAGATGGAGGTCGATTGGAAACGAGGGAGCGAGGCCTCGTAGCTGCTCGACGAACTGACTGCTGCCTTGCGGCAGAATCACGTGGTCTTGCTGGCCATGGAGAATGGCCGTGCTGACCGGCCGCAGCCGATCGAAACTCCTGCCCCAATAGGCCTTGCTCTCTTCCACCCACTTCCAGGCGAGAGGATAGTCCCGATGGGCCGGCTCGTCGTCCCAGGGCATCCAGCCGGCGGTATGCCAGTCATGGCATCGCTCGGGCGCAATCGATTGCGCCCGCAGGCCCATCATGTTGAACGCCGGTGCGATGAGCACCAGCCGCTCGATGTCGGCACATTCCTGCGCCATCAGCCAGGCGATCCAGCCTCCGAGTGAATTGCCGACGATGGTGATAGGCGGTCCATCTTTGAGCCTATTCAGAACGAGCCGCGCGTCTGCGATCCAATCCGAGAGCGTATAATCGATGAACTGTCCCTCCGAGTCGCCAAAGCCTCGCACATCGTAGCAACAGAACCCCCAGCCTTGTTCCTCACACCATTGTGCGAGTGCCTTACTTTTGTTGCCCCACCGTTTGGAGAGAAAGCCGGTGATGAACAGAATCTGGCGATCCTTCCCCATCGCACGATCCCCGCGGATCAGCTTGCCGTCGGCGCCTGCGAGTTCGAACGAGTGCAGGCCACTCATGCGTGAAGAACCGCCTTGGTAATGAACGTCCCTAGCCGCTGCAGCACCGCTCTCGGAATCTCATGCCCACCGCGGAAACTGTGCCAATCAACCGCAAGCCCCCCGTGAGTCAATGCGTCTCGCAGCTTTTCTGCCCCCACGTAGGGCAGGATCTCATCCTGCATCCCATGGCTTTGAAAAACCGGCAGGCCCTTGCGCTTGTGAAGTAACGGACCCCATTCCTGTGCGGCGAGGAGCGTGCCGGACATTTGGATCAACCCGGCATAGGGCTGCGTCGTTCTGAGCATCAGATCGCAGGCCAACATGGCGCCCTGGGAAAATCCCCCCAGGATGGTCTTGCCCGGCTCCGCGCCGAATTTCTGTTCGATTTCTTTCAGGAAGGTCAACATCGTCTCGCGCGCTGGAGCCAAGCCTTTGGGAATGTCTTGCGAGAGGTCGCGCACCCGTCCCGCTGCGCGATCCTGCGCAATGCGTGCCATGTCGATGAGCCACCAGGCCCGCGCATCGCTCGGTCCGAAACTCAACGAGAGTGGGCCTTCGGGAAAGACGAACCTCGTGCCCGTCGGCACGTTCAAGACGTCGGCCAGCGAGACGAGATCGTCCCCCGGCGCGCCGAAGCCATGCAGGAGCAGGACGAGCGGACCGCGCCCTCCGCCCTTGCCATCTGTGCCACCCGTGATACGTGTCCGCAACCCGCCGATCTGTTCTTCGCGCATAAGCATCCAGTTATTTCATATACAAATATTGCAGCAAGGCGACGATGCCGTAGAGCGACGACTCGATCACCGGCTGTTGATAGAGGGGCACGAAGGCCCCTTGTTCGTTCTCTTCCACTTCGTCGATCACGTACTGGATCTGCTTGACGCGGACATCGTGATCCTTGCCGGTTCCCAGAGCCTGGACCATCTGGCGGCTGAGCCCGGCCAGCATGGCCGCCTTCGCTTTGCTGGCCGACTGGTACAGCAAGTAGGCGCCCATCAACGCCAGCACGACGTTCAAAGACCAGGACAGGATCAACAGGAGGGGATAATTCCAGATATCGAAGTAGTCGTTCCGCGCCGCGATCATGATTAACAAGGCGATGAAGGGATAACGAATCAGGCGATTCACCACTTCGGTCCGTTGCGCAATGAGATCGACCACGGCCAAGTACTTTAACTTTTCAAACTCGGCTTTCTGGGCCTGGCCCAGACCATATTCCCGGAGATATTCTTCTTGAACCTGATCGGACCAGCCACCGGTCGAGGCCGTCAACCAGCCGATCCACCGCCGGCACAGCATGACGGCATCGAACACCGCCAGATTGAGCAACACCACGAAACAGGCGCTGCTCAGCGCCATGATCCAATCGATGCCGCAACTCAGCCGACCGCGGCAGGGATGAATCATTTCCTCGTTCAAGACCCAATGCTGCAAGGGCCACATGATCGAGAGATACAGCAGAAACAGGAGGATGGTCCGCATCACTCGCTGCGACGGAATGGCCGCCTCGCGATACCAGGACCAGGCTTGATCCACCGTCGTCGCCGTCCTGGTCGCAGCCGGATGGTAAACCCGCTGCAAGTTGGTCCAGAAGGTCCGGGGTGACAATCGGCAGCGGCCCGACTCATCCTGAAATAAAAAATCCTCGCTGATCGCGTCGCTGTTCTTGGCCAGATCGCGCAGGCCCTTCCCCAGCATGACCAGACAGAGCACCACGACGAAGAACCGGAGAAGTTCACTCGGCCAGACGCTGACCCCGGCGGTCCAGGAGAAGGGCTCCCCTTCGTCATGATTGGCTAACAGCGCTTCTGCCCCGCCGAAGGCGACGAAGGCCGCGAACGACGCCACACCGATGAAAGCCGTGACCGTCAACAGACGAGGATGTCGCAATACCCACAGCCAGAGCCGCTCATTGCTCCAGGCGATGACCATGGCGACCAGCAACGCAATGACCAGCCCCGCCGCGACCGCGGTGTTATCGAATCCGACTCCCTGTTTTAAGGCTCCCAGTTCGTCCGTATGAGCCAGGTCCTGCCTGAGTGGATGGACCGTGCGCAGCCCCTCCTTGTCCACCGGGCTCAAGTCCACCGCACCGTCGCGACTCACTTCAAAGATCCTGGGGTGAGATCCTGCATCGTAGATGCGGTCGTCCGGCGTCAAGTCGACATGGTACCCCGTCGTGCAGGGTCCGGCCATGGACGGCTGATGACCAGCCGGTCCACAAGCGACAAACTGCACCGCTTGCAGGGCGGCCAGGTAGGCCGACGTTTGATAGCTGCTCCGGAACGGCGGGACGTCGCGTTGGAATCCTCCCTCCAATTGCAGCCCGAACGGAGAAGCGATCACCATGTTGCGTGTCGATTTGTATTCGCTCGAATGGAGATGGCGCGCATCGAGATCGACGGTAAAAAAGATCGCATGGGGGAACGCGGGCCTGAGGGCCTTGATGATGAGCAACGCGTCGTAGGGGTCCGTGCCCAGGATGCCGATAGCCCTCGCGCCTTCCCCTTCCTCGTAAATACGCGCGACCAAGGCCCGCACGTAGTCGAGCTGGCTCGTTCCTTCCGGACGGTCACGGGTTGCGTCGCTGGACTGATTCCCGGCAACGGCTTTGGCAGCCCGAGCGGCTCTCGCCGCGTCGTCGCCAGGCACTTCCCCATCGAGGCCACTGAGATAGCTATAGCGAAAGACATTGAGCGTGAGCGACTCGTAGTCGGCAGGACGTTGAATTTGCAAGTCGATCGCACGCTCAATGGTCGGACACCATTTCTTGATGTCCACCGGAACCTGAATCTGTCTCAAATCGGCTTCCGGAAAGGTGGCTACCTTCGCACAGGCTGCAGCGCGGAACTCGATCGGCAGAGTCCGCCCGTAAAACGAATCCCATTCCCCGATGAGGATCACCGCGTCCCAGCCGAGCCGTACCTGCCGGCGCTCTAGTTCTTCAACCAGCGCGCCGAATAACCGATCGTCCGAACCGACATCGTAGACGAGGCGAACCTGTGCCATCGCCAGTCGGCGGTGAAACTCCTGCTCGCACACCTCATACGTCGTGCAAGCGGTGCCTTTGCCGCCCTCTGTCTTGAGTCCGTAGGCGAGCAGGCCCTTCATCGCGCTTGTCCAAGGCGAATAGAGCTCGATCGCGCCGTCGGCATTCGGCCAGACGCCGATTCCCTCATGCGGCTCGCCATACAGATCCCCGGCTTCCTGCAAGAAACTGCGAAATTCCGACGAACTGCGCGGGCCCATGATTTTGAACGTGACCGCCTGTTGTACCGCCGGATTCAGACGGACTAGTTTTCGCTTGTCGTCGGTCAGGAGACAGTCATGTTTCTGTTTCGCCTCCTGGCAGACCAGGGCTTGGGAAAGAGAGGTCAGGGTCGCCAAGAACCCTCGATTGAGGGCCTCTTCCGGTAGCCAGACGACCAGAACTGCGGAGGCACGCGAGGCCTCTTCTCCGCAAACGCGTGTCTTTCTCAAGCGATACCATTCATAGGGCAGGGCCTGCACGGCCCCTTGCGGCTCCCATTCCACAAAGGAGAGATGGCCCTCGTCCTCCGGCACATAACAGCCGACACCCAGCGCAGTGCCAATGGCATAACGATCGCGGATGCGCGACTCGGCGCCTTCGACGTAAGGCCCCCCGCTCGTGGTCACCAGGAGCACGGTGATGCGCTGTCCACTCCTGGTCCGCTCGGCAATTGTCTGTCTCAGCGCGCCAAGCCGTTGCGAGATGGTGGATTCCGTTCCGGCAGTCTTGCCGGTCGGTCCCGTTCCGCGCAGGCCCCGCTGCACGGCTGCCACCGGATCTTCCCACAAGCGCGCACGAACCAACTGTTCGCCGGTCGTCGGGTTCATCTCCAGCCCTGTACCGACTGGCCGAGAGCTGCGCAGAGGTTCTTTCACCAGCAACACCCCGGCAATGGCCAGCACGAGTGTGAGAGCTCCCGCCACCGCTAGTTTCGAATCGCCGCGTCCTTTAGCCATACAAAAGTCCGTTGTCTGTGATGCGCTGCGTAAAAGAGCAGCCTCTACAATTTCGTGAGACGGTCCTACGAACTACAACTCACGGAGAGATGCTTGCCCCAATTGGGAGGCGCAGCCGCGTAGGCCTCCATGCCGGGCTGATCATGATAGGGATTCTGCAGCAGGACGAGCAGTCGGTCGATTTCAGAAAAGTCCTTCTGCTGCGCCTTCTCGATGGCAGTCTGCGCCAGATAGTTGCGGAGTACGTACTTGGGATTGACCCGGTGCATACCTGCTTGGCGATCCTCGTCTCGACTTCCCTCTTCACGCAACCGATCCTTGTACCGGCTGGCCCATTGGTCGAAGGCGGCACGATCCACGAAAAAGTCACGAAGCGGCTCGTTCAACGGGGCGACTCCGCTCTGAAAGGAACCCAGCGTCCGAAACAAGTTTGTGTAATCGACATGGTGCAGGTGCATGAGGGCCAGGAGGTCTTGGATCAACGAGGCATCCTCTTCCTTCGTCTCGATGAGTCCGAACTTGGCCCGCATCAACTCCATGTAGCGGCCTTCGCAGAGGGGAGTATAACGATCCAGCGACGCTTTCAGGTCTTCCTTCTCCGCCAACGGGAGGAGCGCCTGTGCCAGACAACTCAGATTCCAGAGCCCGATATAGGGCTGTTGATTGAAAGCGTAGCGGCCGTTGTGGTCGGAATGGTTGCAGATGAAACCTGGGTCGTAGTCGTCGAGAAAGCCGAAGGGGCCATAGTCGAGCGTGAGGCCCAGGATCGACATGTTGTCCGTATTCATGACTCCATGCGCCCAGCCGACGGCCTGCCATTGCGCGATCAGCCTCGCCGTGCGCTCCACCAACTCGGCAAAGAAACGGGCATACTTGTCTGTCGCCGCCACGAGATGCGGATAGTGCGTCGCAATCACATAGTCGGCCAGCACTCTGAGCTGTTCATGTTGCTTTCGATAATAGAGGATCTCGAACGAGCCGAACCGCACATGCGAAGGCGCCATGCGAAGCACGATCGCGCCGGTCTCCACCTGTTCACGATAAACTTGATGATCGCTGCCCACGATGCAGAGCGCCCTCGTCGTGGGAATCCCCAAACCATGCATCGCTTCGCTACAGAGATATTCGCGGATAGTGGATCTCAACACGGCGCGGCCGTCGCCGTCGCGTGAAAAGGGCGTGGGGCCTGCGCCTTTGAGCTGCAAGTCCCATCGCTCCCCTCGTCTGTTCCGCACCTCGCCCAGAAGAATGGCGCGCCCGTCGCCGAGCTGCGGCACATAGACCCCGAATTGATGGCCGGAGTAGAGCATCGCCAACGGTTCCATCCCCGGCACCAGCATGCTCCCGCCAAACACGCCGGCAAATTCCGGCCGCTTCGCTTGCTCCGGGTCAAGATCGATCAATTCAGCCGCCGCCCGATTGAAACTGATGAGGTATGGCGGTTCTGAAAACGGCGTGGGATTCAGCTTGGCGTAGAGCGCCTCGGGCAGGCGGGCATAGGTATTGTCGAACGACAGTGTTTCCAGCTGGTGTCTGCTCATGGGTGGAGCATGGCAGGACTAGCTCGATGTTTTCAAGCGAGGATAGGTCTCATCCAACAGAGAGGCGAATTGCTCGGAGTCGAAGTCGTAGACCCACACCTCGCCGGTCGAGATGGAATAGACCCACCCATGGAGATCCACCTTCTTCTGGCGCAGAAGCAGGGCGACGGACGGGTGGGTGCGCAGATGGTCGAGCTGGGATCGGACGTTTTCCTGGGTCGTCTTGATCAGACGATCGTCGCCCTCCAGATCGGTATAGTGCTCGTGCATCAAGCGGCGGGTCGTTTCCGCCTGCCCAACCCATTCCCTGAACGCGGGCAGGTCGGAGACCGCTTCCGGATTCAGCAGGGCCTTCATGACGGCACAATCGGTATGGCCACAGACGATGATGTGGGGAACCTTCAAGACCGCCATCGCATATTCGATCGTAGCCGTGCTGCCGCCTTGCATCGAGCCGTATGGCGGCACCATGTTGCCGGCGTTCCTGAGAATGAAAAGCTCGCCGGGATCGGCCTGTGTCAGGAGGGTAGGGTCGACTCGCGAATCGGAGCAGGTGATGAAGAGCGCCCGCGGAGCCTGGTTTTCGGAAAGCCTGGTGAAGAGTTCTTTCCTCTTGCCGAATACCTCGGTCCGAAACTTCAGGAATCCTCTGACGAGTTTTTCCATCGTGCGGGTGCCTCTCTATTGGCTTCCGTTCTGGATCTCGCGGTCGAGCGTGAACACAAATACCCGTTCACTGAGCTGGACGTCGATGTCCGTAAAAACCGCGAGTGTTTTAGCGCCGGTGATCTCGCTCACTTGCTCACAGAGCTTGTCGCGGCCCTGCGCGATTAAATTCTGCCGCAATCGCTTCACCATGTCGATACCTTCCACCGTCTTGGCCAACTGACGTTCGGCCGGCGTCAGCACCCCCTTGAGCCGGACCACAACCAGATCCCGCACGACATACGCGCGCACCTCATCGGGACCGCGTCCCATGAACTCCTGCTCGAACTTGATGACGGCGTTACGGATGGCGTTTTCCACGTCATACCCTCTTCTGATTCAAACCAAGATTGCCCAGATGGGGATTTCCGTTCGCCCTCGGCGAGGTTCACCGGCCGAGGTTTTCCAGATCCCGATCTACCGTGAACACGAAGACTTTCTCGCCGATCTGGGCATTGATATCGGTAAAGATGGCCAGCACCCTGGCCCCCACTATTTTGCCCACCTGTTCGAAGAGCTGATCGCGGCCCTGGGCAATGAGGGTCTGTCGGATTCGCTTGACCATCTCCACACCTTCGGCGGTCTTGGCCAATTGTCGCTCGGCCGGCGTGAGAACGCCTTTGAGGCGAACGACGACGAGATCCCGCACGACGAACGCCCGCACATCCTCCGGGCCCCGTCCCATAAATTCCTGTTCGAACTTAATAATGGCGTGACGAATCGCCGATTCGATTTCACCTTTGGTCAGTCCTCTGTTCACCACGCGACCCTTCCGATCAGTTTGTAACAGCCAAGTATAGAAGTCCCCCGGTGGAGGTCACAAGGACAAATCTGCACCTCGTTGGGCCAAAAGGCATGATACCTGGGCCCGAAGGCCTAGGCCACTCAGGGCAATGTACCCGACAGCTTGACTCCTCCGAGACAGATCCTTGATAAGGAGACGCAGACTTCATCTGATGACCTATGCGGTCCGCCACGCTCGCACGGGGGATAGGCGGAACCATTAGGATGAAAAGACAGCGGCGGTAGGGTGACCGGCACGTTTCGGGCCGGTTGCAGTACAAGCCAACGATGGTACGTGGACATGTCGTCACGTAACCCCGTTGGCTTTTTTGTTTTCTGAAACCGTGAGGGGCCCATGTACGCCATCCTGCTTCCGCTGCTCCCGCTCTTGACGGCGCTCATCGTCGCCGTCGGTGACGACCGCTCTCGGCGGGCACGCTCGCAGCTTGCCGTCCTCCCGATCGGCGCGGCATTCTGTGGCGCCATCGCCACCCTCTATCTCGTCACCACGCAGGGACCTATCAGCATTCGATTCTACGACGCAGCGTCCGCGGCCTCACTCACCTTTCCGATCGGCTTCTACATCGACCGGCTCAGCGCTGTCATGATGGTGCTGATCTCGGGCATCGGCACGGTCATCTACGCCTATTCCATCGGATACATGTACCAGGATCCTCACGAACCGCGGTACCTGGCCCTCATCGGCCTGGCGCTCTTCGTCCTGCTCTGCCTGGTCTCCAGCGCCAATCTCATGATGCTGTTTCTGTTCTGGCAACTCCTGAGTTTTCTGCTCTACCTCCTGGCCCATAACCATACCCATGCGGGAACGCTGGAGGGCGCGTTCAAGACATTCACGCTGCTTCGAGTCGGCGACGTGACGTTTCTTGCCGGAATCGTCCTCGCCTATGCGCTCTACGGAACCCTGGAGTTTCCGGCGTTGTTTGCCAAGGCAGCCGAATCGTCTGTGACGTTCTCCCCGCTGCCGGGACTCGAGATCAGCGGCGCCACGGCGGTGACACTCCTCTTGTTCATCGGCGGGATGAGCAAGTCCGCGCAGTTCCCGTTCCACATCTGGCTCCCCCACTATCTCTATGCCCCGACGCCCGCGACGGCGTTGCTCCATGCCGGCATCATCAATGCCGGCGGCTTCCTGATCAACCGGCTGGCGCCGCTCTTCGGCCTCAGCTCGACGACGTTGCATGTGGCCTTCGTGGTGGGGACGCTGACCGCCGTGCTGGGCGCCAGCATGATGCTGGCGCAGAACGACATCAAAAAGACCCTCGGCTTCTCGACGGTCGGTCAGATGGGCTACATGATCATGGAGTGCGGCCTCGGCGCATTTTCGCTAGCCGTGTTTCATCTGATCGCGCACGGGCTCTTCAAAGCCACGGTCTTCCTGAACAGCGGCAACGAAATTCATAAGGCCAGACAGGAAGCGCACCTCCCGCATACCGGCCAGGAGGAAGAAGAACAGACGTTTTCCCCCCTCACCTGGTCGACCGGGTTCGTCACCACCTTGATGATTCCCCTGCTGATCTTGCTCCTCACCCACGGCGTGCTGCACATCCCCTTACTGGAATCCCAAGGCACCGTGATCTTTCTATTTTTCATTTGGATCACGTCGTCACAAGCCATTCTGACGCTCACCCGCCTGCGCGCGGTGCCCTCCTGGGAAGTGTCGGCCGCGATGTTGTGTACACTCCTGTTTGTGGTGTTCATGTATCTCTTCGCCGTCGAGTCCTTCACGGCCTTCTTGTATCCTGACCCGATCGAGGTCGCGTCGTATTTCAAGGCCGCCGCTCTTCCCATCTGGCTCTTTGACCTCATAATCTTGTTATCCACGGTCATGACCGTCCTCAGCTGGTGTTATCTCTACATGCGTGCCCATGGACGGACCCTTTGGATGCCGCCCTGGGTCGAAGGCCTGCGGATCCAACTCTATGTCCTGTTCATGAACCGGCTCTATGTGGACGAACTCTGCGATCGAATCGGCCGGGCCGTCATGCGTATGGCCCATCGTCTCGATAAATCCTCGGAGCGATGATGTCCTCGATTCCTGAGACGGATTTCTGGAGCGGACACTTTTGAACTCCCACAGATCTGCTGAGAATATTCGGACCGGCTCGGTGCTTGACGATGGGCTAGACAACGTACTAATGATGGACCCTGCGAAGATATTTGTAGTGATCGGCGCTCGTCAGATGCCCTGTCCGTACAGGGCCTGAAACGGTTTCACACCATTCCGGAGTGATCAGGTGCTTGTGTCCTTTGCCTTGTTAGTCCCGCTCCTCCCCCTTCTCACGGCCCTCATGGTCTCCGTGGGTGACGACGCGTCGCGCCGGGCGCGCACGCAGCTTGCCACCCTCCCGATCGGCGCGGCGTTCTGTGGCGCCATCGCCACCCTCTACGTCGTCGCGACGCAAGGACCGATCAGTATTCGTTTCTACGATCCCGCCTCCATTATTTCACTCACCTTTCCGATCGGCTTCTATATCGACCGGCTCAGCGCCGTCATGATGGTCCTCATCTCGGGCGTCGGGACAGTCATCTATGCCTATTCCATCGGGTACATGTACCAGGACCCTCACGAACCCCGGTACCTGGCCCTCATCGGCGTGACGACGTTTGTGCTGCTCTGCATGGTCTCCAGCGCGAACCTCATGATGCTGTTTCTCTTCTGGCAACTCCTGAGTTATCTCCTCTACCTCCTGGCTCATAATCACAGCCATGCCGCGACGCTGCACGGCGCATTCAGAACGTTTACGGTGTTGCGGATCGGGGATGTCGCATTTCTTGCGGGAGTCGTCCTGGCCCATTCCCTCTACGGCACGCTGGAGTTCCAGGACCTCTTCACCAGGGCGGCCGAATCGTCCGTGACATTGTCGCTCCTGCCGGGATGGGAAATCAGTGGTCCGACGGCCGTGACGCTGCTCCTGTTCATCGGCGGGATGAGCAAGTCCGCGCAGTTTCCGCTCCATTTCTGGTTGCCCCGGTCGCTCTATGCGCCGACGCCCGTGCATGCCCTCCTCCACGCCGGGATCATCAATGCCGGCGGCTTCCTGATCAACCGCCTGGCTCCGTTGTTTGGCCTCAGCTCGACGACGTTGCATGTGGCCTTCGTGGTGGGGACGCTGACCGCCGTGCTGGGCGCCTCCATGATGCTGGCGCAGAACGACATCAAGAAGACGCTCGGTTTCTCGACCATCGGGCAGATGGGCTACATGATCATGGAATGCGGCCTGGGCGCATTTTCGCTGGCCGTGTTTCATCTGATCGCCCACGGACTCTTCAAAGGCACCGTCTTCTTGAATTGCGGGAACGTCATTCATAAAGCCCGACAGGAACCGGAATCGCCCCATGCTGACCCTCAGGAAAAGGAAGAAAACTTCTCCCCGCTCACCTGGTCGACCGGATTCGTGACGACGCTCGTGATTCCCCTGGTCATCCTGCTGGTCACTCACGGAGTCCTGCGTATCCCGCTGCTCGAATCGCAGGGCACGGTCATTTTTCTCTTCTTTATCTGGCTCACGTCGTCTCAGGCGATTTTGACGCTCACCCGCCTGCGCGCGATCGCCTCTTGGAAAGTGTCCTCGGCCATGCTCGTCACGCTGCTTTTCGTCGTCTTCGTCTACCTGTTCGCCGTCGAATCGTTCACAGCCTTCCTCTATCCGAATCCCGTAGAAGTGGCCTCGTATTTTCAAGCTGCGGATCTTCCCAACTGGATGTTCGATGGCATCGTCCTCATGGCCACGGTCATGACCGTCCTCAGCTGGTGCTATCTCTACATGCAGGCTCACGGCCGGACGATCTGGCTGCCGAAATGGGCCTCACGCCTGATCGAGGGTGGACGAAACGGGTTGTATGTCTTGTTCATGAACCGCTTGCATGCCGACGAACTCTATCAACTGCTTGGACGGACGGTCATGCGCGTCGTCCATCGTTTCGACAAGCGCGAACGCGGGTGGTCGCGATGATCGACGCCACCGTCATCCCCTGGGTTGTCGCAGGAGTTCCCTTGCTGGGCGCAGCCTTGAGCCCGGCGTTCTGGACCCACCCCCACCGGCTCATGGCCTGGTCGGTCGGCGTCTGCGCCGTCAGTCTGGCTTGCGTCGTGGGATTCGCCGGATATCTGACGGCTCCGCCCGAAGGCCTGCTCCTGCTCCTGCTGCTGCCGCTCGCCGCCGGGGTGTCGCTCTTGGGCCAACCGCATCATAGGGACCATCGCGCATCCTGGGTCCTGACCCTGATATTTCTGGGCCTGGGACTCGGCGCGCTGACCAGTCAGCCCGTCGTCGACAAACTGTTCCTGATGGCCATCCATGGCTTCGTCATCGTGTTGCTCTATCGACATCACACGCCCCTCTGGCCCATCTCCTGGTGGGGCCTCGGGGCCTACACACTCGGCGCCCTCTGCCTGTTGCTGACGCTGGTAGCCGCCCCGCCGCTGTCTTCGATGGCGGCGTTGCTCGCCTGTACGATTCTCTTACCCGTCGTGCCGTTTCACGATGGACATCTCACTGCGTTGACCCGGTTACCCGGAAATTTGCCGTCGTTCATGGTGCTGCTCTTTCCGGCGCTCGGCCTGCATAGTCTGGCCCCGCTCGCAGCAACCTTGCCGGATTCCGTCGTGTGGGTCATGAGCATCCTCGCCTTGGCCGGCACCGCCTATGGCGCGATCAAGGCGCTGGCACAATCGCGCGTACGGCTCCTGCTGGCCTACAGCAGCCTGTCGTTCTTTTCGATGCTCTGGTGGTGTGTGGTGACCACACGATCGGCCACGCCACGCGCCGCGCTCTTCGTCGGCGCCGTCGGTCTCGTGATGTGCGGGCTCTTGTTGGCCTGGCAAATGATCCGCACTCGATACGGAGACGACGTGGACCCGCAGGCCATCAGTGGGTTGGCCTCCACCATGCCCCAGTATGCCGTGCTGCTCTCTCTGCTGGCTCTGGCGGCCATGGGTCTGCCGCCGTTCGGCGTCTTCGCGGGCTTCATGGGTCTGCTGCTGTCGTCGACCGCCGCTTTTTCGACCGGCATCATTGTGCTGGTCTCTGCCTGGCTCGCATCATCCTGGTACATTCTGGATCTGGTACAGAGACTCCTGTTCGGCACTCGCCGCTCGGACTTGCGGTATGCCGATCTCCTTCACACCGAGCTGGTATCCCTGGTGATCGTCGTCTTAACCCTGCTCGCACTGGGCGTGGCCCCGATCAGCCTCTTCGGACCGGACCGGACGACCGCCACAACCGGCGCCAACTCAGGATCGTACGCATGGAACAGATAAACCCGTCGATCGACATCGAATCCAAACGGATGGAGCTACGCGGCGTGGTCCAACTCGCCGGCGAAGTGATTGCACGGTACTGGCCGATGCGGACCTTCGTCCACCACAATCCGCTTCATAGCCTCGAGTATCTCCCGTTTGAAGAGACCGCCCGGCGCGGCAAACAATTCATGGGAGGGAACAGTTACCTCCCCGGCGCGCTCTATCGCGAGTATCTAAAGACGGGCCGGATTGAGGCGGCCCATCTCGACGCCACCTTACAGCCCCTCGTCCTGGATCAGTCGGTCACGATCGGCCCGCGCCGGATCGCGCACGGCGACGTGTTGCGGGCCTGTCTCACGGAGGGACTCTGTGCGCCGGTCGCAGAACCGCTCGATGATCAACTGCACGACCCCGCAAAAAACGTGATCGACGTTGTCGCGGCAAGTCTGTCTACCGAGTGGGCGTTCCCCGATCTCCGCAAGCGGATTCAGCTCATCGTAGAAGGCGACCAGGCCGCGCTGGGCCGATGGCTGACGCTGTCACATTGGTGCGACGACACCTTCGGGACACAGATCGTCCGACAGATCAACGATCAGTTGATCAAGTGGTGCGAGGCCTTCCTGGACGAAGGCCATGCGACCTGGTCTATGCCGGAACGGAAGAAGGGGCTGTACCATGCCTGGAAAGACCTGGCGGCACAGGAATGGTCTCCCGTCGGCATCCCCGATAGCAGAGGAAAGATCTCCCGCCTGCCCGACTATCCAGAGGATGCCCTACTGCAGAGCCTGGACGCGCTCGGCATTCCCTCGGACCTGCGCCAGGATTACTTGTCGCTGCAGTTGACCGCGCTGCCCGGCTGGGCCGGCTTCATCAAGTGGCGCGCGGAAGAACGCGATTATCCCTGGCAGAAGGCCTATCCGGTCGGCCTCGTGAAATTTCTCGCCATCCGCCTCTGGTACGCCAGCGAGCTGGTTCAGAAAACCTGCCGCGAAGAGCTCGGCATCGAAGGGCGCTACGACGCCGTCGTCGCCTATATGCGCGAACATCCCGACGAATACTATTTGAGGAGACAGCGGGTCGCCGGACGATTACCCGCGCTGTATGCGGAAGAAGTGGATCGGCTCCGGCATCACAAGGGAAACGGGTGGGGACGCGTGATCGAGCGCTACGGGACGGACGTAGTCCCACGGCAGGAAATTGCCGCACGCCGCGGCGCCGCCAAGCGGCTCGTGGCGCTGGCTCGCTCCTTGGAACTGGATCCGGCAATATTGGCCGAGACGCCGCACGCCACGCTGAAACAACTCTTCGATTGGATGGAGGCCTTTCCCGAATCTAACCATGGCCCGGTCTGGCTCAAGGCCTTGGAAAACGCCTACCAGCAGCGCCTGCTCGCCCAGTTACGGACACCGGCACAGCATCGAATCGTGCCGGCGGATCAGCCAGGCACGAACCGGCCCTATTCGCAATCCGTCTATTGTATCGATGTGCGCTCCGAACCCTTCCGCCGGCACCTGGAGTCCACCGGTCCGCACGAGACCTATGGATTTGCCGGATTCTTCGCGGCCTTTATTCGCTATCGCGCCTGGGGGAAGGAACACGACACCGAACAGTTCCCTGTGATCATGCGCGCGAAGAACGAAGTACGCGAAATTCCCCGGAGCTATCTCGATCACAAAGTGTCGAAACACGAAGCCCGCACCAAGTGGGTCCATGCCGGCCATACGCTGCTGCACGATTTGAAGGAAAACGTCGTGACCCCCTATGTCATGGTGGAATCACTGGGCTGGTTCTACGGCCTCCCGATCTTCGGTAAGACCCTCCTGCCATCGCTCTATCAACGCTGGACTTCGTGGTTGCGGCGCCTGTTTGTGCCGGCCATCGCGACGACACTGACCGTCGACAAGATGGCCCCGGCCGAAACCGCTGAGATGCTGGCGGCCGAACACCATGCCATCGTCAGAAAAGTGCTGCACGAGCATGCAGGATTGCGCAGCTCGCGCATCACCCCGGCCCTTGTCGAAGCCCTGCGTCAACAAGCGCTGAACGGCCAGGCGGAACTCGACCCGTCCCTGGTCGAATTGGCGCAACTGGCCGGGCTTACGCCCGAATCTCTGCGTCCCCTCCTCGACATCTTGCGGCGCCAATACGACCTCACCGCACGCGCAGCCTCTCGCCAGAAAGAACGGATCACCCGGACCGGATTCACCCTCGATGAACAGACCCTCACAGTCGACACGGCGCTCCGGATGATGGGGCTCACGAAGAACCTGGCCCGGCTGGTCTTGTTCTGCGCCCACGGCAGTACGTCAGAGAACAATCCCTATGAGTCGGCCCTGGATTGCGGCGCCTGCGGCGGCAACGAAGGAAAGCCGAATGCCCGCGTCCTGGCGATGATGGCGAACAACCAAAAAGTACGGGAGCGGCTGGCCAAGAATAAACTGGTGATTCCGCCCGACACCCACTTTCTGGCCGGTCAGATGGATACGACGACCGACGAGGTCCAGCTCTTCGACCTGGAAGATGTGCCGCCCACCCATCGCGCCGACCTGGCGCGGCTGCAGGAAGATCTCAAGGAGGCCTCCACCCTGACGAGTCAGGAACGGTGTACGCGCTTCCCCGAGAATCAGCAGCCGTTAGACGAGCGTGCGGCGGAATCGCACGTGCGGAAACGGAGTGTGGACTGGAGTCAGGTCCGGCCGGAGTGGGGCCTCTCGAGCAATACGGCGTTTGTCATCGGACGACGGGAACTGACCAAGGGACTCAACCTCGAAGGACGGGTATTTCTGCAATCCTACGACGCGCGCCAGGATCCGAGCAGTCGTCTTCTCGAAGTGTTGATGACCGGCCCGCAAGTCGTGGCGCAATGGATCAACATGGAGCATTATTTTTCTGCCGTGGACAACGACGTGTACGGCAGCGGCAGCAAGATCTACCATAACGTCGTGGGGCGGATCGGAATCATGTCGGGCCCCTGGAGCGACCTCCGATTGGGTTTGGCCAGACAGACCGTGATGAACGGGGATGTGCCCTACCACGAACCGATGCGGTTGCTCACGATCGTGGAGGCGCCACGCGGGCGCATCGACAAGCTGGTCGAGCGACACGAAGTCTTGCGGCATTTTTATCACAACGAGTGGGTACACCTCGTCGCCCTCGACCCGGATGACCAGGAATGGTATCGCTATCGCCCTACGGGCGAATGGGTTCGAATCGACGGGACTCTGTAACGACGAACATTCTCACGTGGGCACACAGAAGGAAGGAGTGCATAGATGGGCGCGTTGACATTGCATCCGATGAAGGAAATCCGAGTGATCGTGGCGGGAGAACACCGGCCGTTTGTGACGGAATTGCTGGACCGGGTCAACGCAACCGGCTACACGATCATCGGCAATGTGTCGGGCAAAGGACATCATGGTGTGCGCGAAGCCCACTTCATGTTCAGCGAGCAGGAAAGCCTCGAGATGATCATGACGGTCGTCCCGGAAGAAAAAGTGGAGCCCATCCTGGCAGGACTGCGGCCGCTGTTCGATCGGCATTCCGGGGTCATGTTCGTCACCGACGTAGCGGTCAGCCGGCAGGAGTATTTCGGGAAGGCCCAGAAAAAGTAGCGCACCGGGCCAGGAACAGGCCGGACTAGGCTCCGAATACAGGCTGAAAAGCACACTCGGCCGGTCAGCGCCGCCCTTGTCTTCCGGAACCTGTTTGTCTAAAATGAGCCCCCTCACGCCGGTGAAGAGGAGTATGGGATGAAGGGTTTACGGTTCGAGCGTATCGGGACAAATCGTTACTATAATGTGGTGTTCCACATGGGGAGCAGCTACATCCCCGTCAGTGACGAGACCGTGGAAGAACTCAAGGCCCAGAGCCTCCTTCCGGTCGAGCGGTTCCTCGACCTCTTGGTCGACCGCGTAGGCTACTCCTCCTACCTCAAACATCAAATCCGCACAGAGCTCAAATCCTCCGGCGATCCGGTGACGCAGATCACGGTTCTTCAAGGCGCCATCCGCGAACTCTAAGTCGGCAGCTGAAAATTTCCCCCAGCTTCGTTCTCGTGCGCGTGCCTCCCTGCGACGTACCGCAAGGGTACGCCTCAGTCGTCACGCTTCCTGCGGCCTTGCTGGCGAAAATTTTGAGCTGCCTCTGGAGTCCTGAAAGCACTACGCTTCATTCTCAGCTCGAAAATCCTCAACGTATTCAGATCAATTCATGTCGTGAACCTGCTTCTTATCGGCGCAGATACGCGCTCAAGGAAAGAAGCCGGACTCCATGAGATATTTCAACCGCCAGCATGGCCTTGTCTCCGGTCACAATGATCTTGGCCTGTCCGGCAATCGCACATTCGAGAATCCGATTGTCCGGGTCGTCTTCGAACACGTTGACCCGTTCCCTCGGTTGAATGAGTTCGGCGAGCTCTGTCAGTAACAGAGCTGTACGGCTTAAGGCATCGGCATCGCGGCTGAACTTACGAGCAAGAGTGATGAGTAGTTCGTCGAGGATGGGTTTGGAGATCAGTAACGTATCGTGGCCGTCAAAGATGCGCTGCATCGCTCGATCGGCAGAAGAACCAGGCAGGACGAACGCTGAGACGTAAATATTGGTATCAAAAACGACTCTCACGGTTTCGCGAGATACCTCAGGAGATCACGGGACGTAAGAATGCCTTTGGCTTTCGCCTTTTTACTCCAATAGCCTTGGATGGCCCGGAACTCCTGTTCGAGCCGTTTGTGTTTGTTCTCTGAAACGAGATCTTGCAAGACCGCGACCGTACTCTTCCCCTCACGCCGAGCGAGCTCATCCAGTTCTTTGGAGAGCGCTGCAGGAAGGGCCAGTTGTCGTTTCGCCGCTGTTGCCATGGTCACACCTCTTACGGGCTAAATCCTACCATGCAGGCCTATATGCGTCCACATGGACGTCCTGAGAGTAGGGGGCAGGCAGGCCAACTAGACTTACTTCGGATTATTGATGTACGTGTAGCCCAGCCGTTGCATGCAGTTCTTTTCGATGATCGGTCCCTTGAAGGGCTCGTCGGTTTTGTTGCGCTGCGAGTCCAAATAGGCGGTTTTCTCGCAATGGGCAAAATCGTCCTGGGTTTCTAGCTCCGTTCGCCCAGTCTGCTCCCAACGCCCAGAAGGGGTCGTCGCACAGCCCGATAACATTCCGATCAGCAGCGCGACATACACTGTCTTCATGATGCCTCCTCTTGTTGCGTTATTGCGACCAATGGGAGCCCCTGGTGAATCATGCGCACTACTCTATCCCCACTACGGAGATGGCGCAACTCCAGGCACCTGCATACCTTGATGACCGGATGCTAACAGGGCATGATGCGCGTCGGTGAGTGAACCGGGAGCTGATGATGAAACATTCTCTATTTTTGGCTATGTTGCTGGTGGAATTGCTGGGGCAGTTCACCTCGGCATTCGGCGGCCCGCTTCGTGACCGGATCGAAGAGCGGCTCGAAAACCGGCGCGCGGCTGCACAGGCCGAGGATACCGGCGAGCTAGACCTTGGCGAGCAATCGGCGACCGGCGTGCGCCTCCCGACTGACGCGCGACTCGAACGGGACCTCGCCTATGGCACCGACCCCCAGCAACGTCTGGATGTCTATCTCCCCGCTCAAGCCAAGGGGGCGCCGATCATCTTCATGGTGCATGGGGGTGCCTGGATGATCGGGGACAAGGCTGCGTCAGGCTTCGTCTCGAATAAGGTCTCGCATTGGCTGCCCAAGGGCTACATCCTCGTGTCGTCGAACTATCGCATGTCTCGACGGCCCAACCCCCTTGACCAGGCAGACGACATCGCACGAGCCCTGGCCTTCGTGCAGGCCAAGGCCCCATCCTGGGGAGGCGACCCGACTCGCGTGTTATTGCTGGGACATTCGGCCGGAGCCCATCTGGTCTCCCTGCTGGCAGCCGATCCTCGCATCGTGACCAGCAAAGGCGGGACAGCATGGCTTGGCACCATCGTACTCGACAGCGCCGCCTACGACCTCGTCGAGATCATGCAGCGGAAACATCCCCGTATCTATGATCGTGCGTTTGGGAAAGACCCTGCGTTCTGGACCGAGGCGTCGCCCTACCGTCGGCTGACTGGGGCCCCTGCGCCGATGTTTCTGGTCTGCTCGACCAGGCGCAACGCTGCCTGTCCGCCAGCACAAACGTTTGCGTCCAAAGCGACCGAACTAGGCGGGAAGATCACCGTGCTGCCGGTGGATCTGAAGCACGGGGAACTCAACAAAGAGCTGGGTCTTCCAAGCGAATACACCACGACTATCGAGAACTTCATGCGCACGCTCGGCCTCCCGTAGTCGGCTGCTGAAAATTCCCTCCAGCTGCGTTCTCAGTCGTCCGTCCACCTCGACGTACAGACTCCTTCCCCTTCTGAAGCGCGTGTTCCGCGAGTAGGAGGGTGACCAGGCGGCCTATCCAGTACTGCCCCCCCTATGACGCCTTAGCGGTCTTGAGGTGCAGCTCCGCTTGCACTCGTTCGAGCACGAAAAGTTTCAGGAGCGTCTGATAGGGAACATCGCGCTTATTGGCCAACGTCTTGATTTGGTCCAGAAGAGATTTTGGCAGCCGGAGTGAAATTGTCTCCGTCGATGGCTTGAGCTTCGGAAAGATCATCCGGCGACTCTTGGAGTAGTCGATATACTCCGTGGAGTCATGCGAGGCCCAGAAGGCGACTTCCTGCGCTTCACTCTTGAACGTCGGTTTTGGTTTTAACTTGCTCATCGTACGTCCTCCGTTCCTTCACACTCATGTCCCTCGCCGATATGACGCGAATCCTCCGCTTGCGGGCGGTAAAGACTAGAAATAGCCGTCGTCCTGCATCGGTTTGCCCCAGGACATAGTAGCGGGCCTCAACTGTGGAATGGACCGAGTCTTCCGCCACGACCAGCGGAAGGTTGAAGAACAATTGCTCGCATTCCCAGGGGGTGACACGGTGCTTTTCCCAATTCTTCGTGAGGTTGGCCTCATTCCAATCAAATCCTTCAAGCCCGAGCAGTCTCTTCATGCGCGCCCCAGTCTGTATATGGCAACAATATACTGATGGGCCTTACCTCGTCAACGCCTCCCCCTAAACGATCCCTCCCAGCTTATCCGTTGCCTCTTCAGGGATGGGGGCTGATGGATCTCCCTCTGCGTGCGTCCAACGACGGCTTTCCGAGCCCGCCCCTCCCAGGCTCCTCTCACATCAAGAGCGTGAAAACAAAGAGGTCTGACCCCTTAAATCCCCATACGCGTCCACCACGATGCAGCAAAGCTGTACACCTCAGTCATCCTTATCTGGAGAAAAATTCTCAAGCACCTCCTGCAGCTGAGCACAGTAGTAGTGGCTTCCTACGTCCATCATGGGTGCCGAATAGGTATATTTGGGCCGAGCTTGCTTATTGAACTCAAACCTAAATCGAAGGGAGTTGTAGAAATGTTCGTCAAAGTAGAGTTCGAAGCGGCCATGCTCTTTTGCCTTTATGGCTGTCCGCACGGATGTATCTATTGCCATCAGCTGAGCAAAGGGTACCCCCAAGCTATTCAACGATACGTGGTTCTTTCCGCTAGAAATGTGGACCAATGAATCTTCGAAGTATTCATTCGTTCCTTGGGTCAGAATCGCATACACATCCAAGCCGAGTATCTCTCGGTAGACGGCTTGAAGTTCCTTGAAGATATGCACGAATACTTCGGGGTTGTAGGTGTACGAAACGCCGCTTCGAAAATGCCCTACTGTCCAATTGCCCTTAATGAGCAAGCTGTCCGCAAACGATACGAAACACACCTCTGAATGGCTCTCAGCCAGTCGGTCTATAGCTTCTCGCAATAGAACTAACTTCTCTCTTGAGAGAGTTCCATTCTGGAGAGCCGCTTTTACTCCTATTGCATCCACCATGCAGAAGACCGTATAGGATCTCCGATGTAACTCCTCCAGCCATCCAGACTTCACGAAAATATGTGGCTTCTCGCTGTATCGCCAGCTTCCTACACAAGTGATGAATTGATTCCGCGGCAGCGAGATGGCTACTTCATGAAAGCGAGAAGATATGTTCGGATACCACGATAGGTCTAAAGAGTGCTCGTTGATCTTTCTCGCGGCCGAGTAACTGATGTAGCCGATAGGGGCACCTCCCTTGTCGGCGAAAACATCTAACATCGATGCCTCGTATTCATGGATATAGCAGTCGCCCATGAGATAGCAGTCACAATTCAGTGGAACATCCTCGAATGGGTACACATCAAAATAATCGTGATCAAACATGCGACGCGTCCTGAATTGAATGCTAACCGTTAAGTAAACCGACGTGCATATCCTGTTTCATGAATTCTTCCAGAACTTGCATGATTCTCTCGGTGGGCATAGGGTTCGGCAACGAGCCATTGCGAGGGAAAACTACTTTCGCATGCGAAACTTTTACGGTCCGTTCGTGTGGCACGACAGTAGGATATTCCCGCAGGATGCTCAAAAAGGCCGTTCAGCAAGGCCGCAGCGAGTGAGGACCGGATGCGTACCCTCAGGGGTACGTTGAGGATCTGAACGATGCGAGAACGCTGCTGGCGGGCTTTTTCAGCATCCTGCTAATCCGCCATCTGGCCTTCCTGGAACAGCTGATTCAAAATCGCGTTTTTTCGTTCGGGGTCTTTGTAGAACTTGAGCGCCTTGGCGAAGTTGTCCAGCGCGCTCTCGCGCTTTCCCTTTTGGGAATAGTATTCGGCGATGCCGTGGTAGGCCCGAGGGTCTTGATCGTTGGCCTTGAGGGCGCGATTGAAGGCTTCGTAGGCGGCTTGCATATGCTGTCTACCCAGCGCCATCCAGCCGATCGCCGCATGGGCCGGACCGAAGTTCGGATCGGCGACGAGGGCCGCGTCGTATTCTTTGAGTGCCAGATCCAGACGGCCCTTCGTTTCGTAATGGTTGCCCAGCGCGAAATGCACGGCTGCGTCCTTGGGGTTCAGGCGCAAGGCTTCTTTGTAGGACTGCAAGGCCGGCTCGAACTTGCCCTGCTCGGCCAGCGCGCAGGCGAGGTTGGCATGGGCCACCGAATCGTTGGGATGCAGCTTGATCACTTCGCGATATTGGGGAATCGCCATCTCCAACCGGCCCTGCTCTTGGTAGGCCACGCCCAGGTTGGTGCGCGCCGGCGCATAGGAGGGATCCAGCCGGACTGCTTCGCGGTATTCCTTGATGGCCATTTCGAGGTGGTCGGCCCGCTCATGAATCTGTGCGACAAAATAATGGGGATAGGCGGATTGTGGCGCGAGCTTGATCGATTCCTTGTAGGAGGCGATCGATTGTTCGGACTGGCCTGACTGAGCCAGAAACAGGCCCATCACGAGATGGGCATTGGCCTGTTCCGACTGGCGCGCGACAAATCCTTCGATCCATGCTTTGACCAGGGCAATGTCTTCCGGTTCCTGTAAACACTTCGAATGGGTATTCCAGGCTTCGGCAAACTCCCCACGCAATAGATAGATGACGTTCAGGGCGAAATGGGGTCGCGGGTCCCGCGTTGCGTCGGTGGCGGAATGGCGGGCCCAGGCCAATGCGGCGGACAAGGCCTGATCCCATTGGCCTTCCAGCAGGGTCGTTTCACATGATGCTTGGTAGTCGGTCATCGGGGTCGATCGTCTGCGTTATCTGGTGAGGGTATCTTCAATATCCGGCGAGGTGGCTTGGATGCGATCCCCGAGTGCAGGATAACGAGCCGCGATTTTTTGTTTCATCAGCCAGGCGATGGTCCGGTACGACCAGTGACCCTTCACGCCGGATCGGAGCTTCGCGATGTATTCGGCTTCGGCATAGTCCATCTTGAAGAGGCAGCGCACCTTGAAGCCGAACGGGGTGGCGTAGAGCGATCCCTCCGCGCTGGTTTTCTTGAGCTGCTCGATGTCCGAACGGACCGCATCCATGGCCTGGCGATATTCCTGGTCCAGCCCTGCCTGCACGAGCGGCGGCGGGACTTCATAGCCATGCATGGTCGTGAAGTTCTGTTGGATCTGCTGGCAGCGCCGGTGCCGGTGCATGTCGCGCCAGCCGCCGATGTCCATGAGTACGTCGAACGTGAAGGCGTAGCCGCTGCGGAATTCTTTGATGAGTTCGTCGTAGGGCCCTCGTGCACTCATCGCCACGTCGATCGTTTCCTGTTTCTGCTTTTCGGTCCAGCTACGGACGACCGCGAGAATGCTCCGATAGGGGGCATGCGAAACACGATAGAGCAAGGTGGTGACGATTTCGTCCAGGGGATCGTGGGACTCGATGAGTTCGACCGGCTCCTGCGCGCCCCAGGTAGCCGGTTGATCCAATCCGGTTCCTTGAAGTGCGTCTTTCGCATAGCGGGCAAGGTCGAGGTAGACGGAGGCCTGATAGTCGTTCGCCTTGGCATGGCGCGCGAGCGTCGGCGCCAGCGGTTCCTGTGCGCCGGTCTGGCCGGACAACTCGCCCCATACATTCACGGGGGACCGCTGGCAGGCATCCTTGAGTTCGTCGCCGATCGAACGCAATTCCGGGAGTTGCGACGACAAGAGTCTGATGATTTGTTTTTCCAACGTTCTGATGCTGACGACTTGCCCGACGTTCGTCTTGGCCGCGAGGGGCAGGAGATACCGGGTCACGTCGAAGGCGCGCGCGGCAATGGTCCGTTGGTAATCGGCTGGCTTCATCGATTCGGGGCGCGGCTCGCGCTCCGAAATAAATTGGGTCAAGGGTTGATGCAGGAGCCGATAGATCTCGGCGAGGCTGCGGAGGATGCCATGATAGGTGCCCTCGGTCTCGGACCCTCGAATGGAATCAGGCACGTACCATCCGCCGGACGCAAAGTTCTGATAGCGGCTGGATTTCGCCTGGCCATCCCACAGGGGCTCGTCTTCGAGCCGGATCGCGGCGAGTTCGGAGATGTCCTCGAAGCAGATGATGACATGACCTAGATCGGCGATCGAGGCATGGCCATAGTCGAAATAAAACTGATCCCAGAACTTCTCAGACGAATGCCCATGCACCCAGCGGAGGCTGTCCTCGATCGAGTCGGGCGAGCGGCTATAACGGGCCAGCGCATAGGCGGATTTCTCGGGCGGCATAGGCGCCAGCGCGATGACTCGACGGGTCGGTTGATCGATACTCATGAGACGTTCCCTGACACAGACATAGGCCGCGAACTATACGCCCGCGCGGCAGTCGGTGCAAGGACATCGGACGTCATTCGTCAACCATCATCCGAGGGAAATCGTTCACGCGGTAGATGGTCGCCGGTTCGGACCCGTTTGACGCGCGCCCCGCTCGTTGACTTGCCCAGGACCCGCCGTTATAGTCCCGAATCTTTCACAATAGTTGCTGGCTATGGATACGATCAAGGGCATTAAGGGCGTTAAAGATATCCTTCCCGAGGAAACTCCCCGGTGGCGTTTCATTGAAGATGCCGCGCGGCGTTGGGCGCTGGCCTATGGATATCAAGAAATCCGGATCCCCATCTTCGAACTCACGGCGCTCTTTGCCCGCAGTATCGGCGCGGCTACGGACATCGTCGAAAAAGAGATGTATACCTTTCCTGACCGGGACGGGACTTCGCTAACGCTGCGCCCTGAAGGCACAGCCGGAACGGTCCGCGCCTTCATCGAACACAATCGTGCGGCCGAGCCGCTTCCGCAAAAGTATTTTTATATCGGTCCGATGTTCCGCCATGAGCGGCCGCAGGCGGGACGTCTCCGGCAGTTCCATCAATTCGGGGTAGAGTCGTTCGGCACGGCGGATCCTCGCGTCGATGTCGAGGCGATTGCCCTACTCTGGCGCCTGCTCTCGGATCTAGGCCTGCCGGACCTGACTTTGGAAATCAATAGTCTGGGGGGTACCGGCGACCGCGCCGCCTACAAACCGATCTTGCTCGCCTTTCTCTCGCAGCACGAAGCCAATCTCTGTGCCAACTGCCGGCGCCGCATGGAGACGAACCCGTTACGCGTATTGGATTGCAAGATCCCGGACTGTCGAGCGGCGACTGAATCGGCGCCCAAGCTTACCGAACATCTTTCTCCCGAGGCCCGAGCCCATTTCGACCAGGTTCTGACCGGTCTCACAGCCATCGGGGTCCCCTATCAGTTGAATCCTCGTCTGGTGCGGGGGCTCGACTACTATTGTTTGACGAGTTTTGAAATTACCTCGACCCACTTGGGCGCTCAGAACGCGGTAGGTGCCGGAGGCCGCTACGACGGATTGGTGGAGACGCTGGGCGGCCCTTCTGTTCCCGCTATTGGATTTGCGGTCGGCCTTGAGCGTGTGTCGTTGATGCTTCCAGAAACTGCCTCGTCCTCGTTACATGAGTTGCTCTATTATATCGCGGCCTTCGGAGAGGCTGGGACCAAACTTGGCCTGGTGCTCCTGGACGAACTCCGTCGAGTCGGACTGTCTGCCCAATGTGACTATCGTGCCGCCACGCTCAAAGCTCACCTTCGCCAAGCGGATCGATCGAAGTGCCGATATGCCATTCTTCTGGGCGACGATGAAGCCAGCCGCGGTGCGGTCATTCTCCGTAACCTCGAGACGAAGGCGCAAGAGGAACTCCCTCTCGCAGGTCTCGCCTCTCTCCTCAAGTCCCGCAATCTCGCCGGATAGATATCCACATTTTCAGTCTTGACTTTGTGTGGAAAAACTCGTAGTCTCGCCCAGACGTTCATTCGTAAGCAATTGATTGTATTGATATCTTTAGTGGATTACTATGGCGGCTCGCAAGCTGGGTCTCTTGTTATCCACAGCCCCTTCCCATCCTAGTGTTGAGACCGTCGTCCAACTGGCTCAGGCTGCTTTACGCCGGGGAGTCGAGGTTTATCTCTATCTCATCGATGAAGGGGTGAAGAGCGCGATCGATCAGCGTTATATCGGCTTGATCGATGCCGGTGTGAAGATGTCTGTCTGCGCCTATGGTTGTCAGCAACATGGTGTACCCACAGCCTCGGTCGATTCGAGGGTCTCGTTATCCGGGTTAGTCGTGTTGTCTGGAATTATCGATGGGTGTGATCGCTTTCTCGCGTTTACATAAGAGATGGTTACTTACTGCTTTTGATGTTTTATGTCTAAACGCATCGCTGTCGTCATTTCAGAAGATCCTTGTGTGACCGCTCGTCCTGTTGAGGCCCTTCGTATTGCGTTGGGACTCTGTGCTGGGGATCATGAGACGACCGTCGTGCTCCTTGGGCAGGCTCCCAAGCTTCTGAGGGAGGATACAGATGAGATCATTGATGTCGATATCCTTGAAAAGTATCTTCCTTCGTTTAAACATCTCTCTGTCCCCTTTATCGTCGAGCCCGGGACGGCAATGGATAGCTGGTCTGATAGTTTCTCGGTCACAACTCGTACAGCAGATGAAATTAGGCAGTTGATTCAAACCGTTGATAGAAGTCTCATTTTTTAGAGAATTTCGGTGTTCTATGGGTATGACGCTCTATCTTCTTCGACAACAGTCAGCCGGTATTCCTGCATCGCTCTTTTACCCCGGCGATGCAGATATAGATATCGTGTTCGTTGAGCAGGCAATATCGACAGTTCCTTCTTCGGTGAAGGGAGTGGTTGTGGCCGTTGAGAAAGAAGTTGTCGGTTCTTCATGTCCGACAATGACCTACGACGATCTTATTGAGCGCATCTTCTCATCGGAACATGTCATTGTGGTCTAGGTTGTTTATGCACTCTTCTCCGAAGTTATGTGTGTCGTAATAAGAGTTCGTCGTCGTAGTAGGAGTAAGAGTAGGCTCTGTGGATATTGTGGACGGCGATCAAGTTGTTGATTCGTTAGATTTTCTCGCATGCGGTCTTTGTGGAGAGACTTGGGGATTGACTCTGAGTAACCCCTGGATGCACAGTCAGCAACCTGTGTCGGCTTGAGTGATAGATCTTGGCTGGAATCGTCCGCGGGATGAAAAAATAGAAACCGCGCAAGAAAACACTGCGAAGAACCAGGTTATCCACAGGTGTGAATAAGTCTGTGTATGAAGAATGATACAGAAACTATGACTCTTGTGAATGTGTGGCAAGACGCCTTGGCTTGTATTCAAGGGAAAGTGCCAAAACAGGTGTACGATACCTGGTTTACGCCGATTCACCTCGAGCACATTGAAGATTCAACTGCGCAACTTGGCGTTCCCAATAAGTTTTTTGGCGATTGGTTAAGCCAGCACTACGGACCCCTCCTGGCTGAGGCACTCTCGGCTGCCCGAGGCGGGGAAGAAACGGCGATCACCTTCTCCATCTTTCATAAACAGGTGGTAAAACTGCCTGAAAACGGGACTACGCCGGCGTCTAGTCGTCAAAGTACCGCGACCAGGCCGAAACGGGGCATCCAGCTTAATCCCAAGTACACATTCAAGAATTTCGTCGTGGGCGCGGGGAACCAGTTTGCCCATGCCGCTTGTATGGCGGTCGCCGAACAGCCGGCCAAAGCCTACAATCCGTTGTTTATCTATGGCGAGACCGGGTTGGGGAAAACCCACCTCTTGAATGCCATTGGAAACTATGTGGCAGAGCGGACCGATCTTCGCATTGCCTATTTGACGACCGAGCAGTTTACAAACGAGGTCATTAACTCCATTCGATACGACAAGATGATGGATCTGCGGAAGCGGTATCGTCATATCGATATGTTAATGATCGACGACATTCAATTCCTGGCGGGCAAGGAACGGACGCAGGAGGAATTTTTCCATACGTTCAATGCCCTCTACGAAGCGCATAAGCAGCTGGTCCTTTCGAGCGACCGTTTTCCGAAAGATATGCCCGATATCGAAGAACGGCTGCGGTCGCGCTTTGAATGGGGCCTGATCGCAGATCTTCAGCCGCCGGACGTGGAGACACGCATCGCCATCTTGCGGAAAAAGTCCGAGGACGATGGCGTTTCGTTGCCGGAAGATGTCGTTCAGTTTCTCGCGACCACGATGAAGAGCAATATTCGCGAGCTGGAAGGTTCGCTGGTGCGCCTCGGCGCCTATGCGTCGCTCACCGGCCAAACGATCACGCTGGAGATGGCAAAGACCGTGCTCCGGGATCTGATCGGCACCAAGAAAAAGATCGTGTCGATGGACGATATTCAGGAAACGGTGGGCGCGCGCTTCCATGTGAAGATCTCCGACCTGAAATCCCGCCGCCGGAGTAAAACGTTGGTCCATCCGAGGCAGATCGCCATGTATCTCTGTCGGGAACTCACGGACTCCTCGTATCCCGAGATCGGGCGGCAGTTCGGAGGCAAAGACCATACGACGATCATTCATGCCTGCAAACAGGTCATTAAAGCCAAAGACCTCGACAGTGTATTGAGCGCCACGTTGGACAGCTTGAAGGAACAGATTCTACGAGCATGAGCGGTTGGGTGAGGGAGAAGAGATTATGAAACTACGTATGGGACGAGTAGAACTCTTGACGGGCCTCCAGCGGGTCCAAGGTGTTGTCGAGAAGCGCAACACGATGCCGATCCTCTCGAACATTTTGATCGAGGCGAAGCAGGAGGGGGTGGAGATCGTCGCCACCGACCTCGAGATCGGCATGCGCGGGCTCTATAAGGCCACTGTCGAGAAGCCTGGAGGGGTCACAGTCTCCGCCCGGAAGCTCTATGAGATCATCAAGGAACTGAACGTCAGCGACATCGATATCACCTCCGGTGACAATAACTGGACGACGATCCAGGCAGGCAAGAGCCAATTCAAGATCGTCGGTCTCCCCAGCACCGACTATCCCGCGTTGCCCACGATCGAACGGGAAGGGCTCATTCCCCTCGCCGGGGCCGGTTTCTTGGAGCTGATTCGCAAGACCCTCTTCGCGGCCGGCGACAATGACGCGCGGTACATCCTCAACGGGCTATTGGTGACCCTCATCACGTCGGAGAAGAAAACGATCTTGCGCTTGGTCGGCACCGATGGACACCGGTTGGCGGTAGCCGAACAGGAAGTTGGCATGCCTGGGGCTAAGGGCGTTCCGCAAGAGATCAAAGCCATCATTCCGAAGAAAGCCGCGCATGAGATGCAGCGTCTTCTGGAAGAAGGCGGCGAAGGCGAGCCCTTGATCGGGTTCACCAAAAACCTCATGATCTTCCGGAAGAGCGGACTGCTGTTGACCTCGCGGCTGATGGAGGGGAACTACCCGAACTATCAGCAAGTGGTCCCAAAAGAGAGCGGCAGGAAGATCGGGGTCAACCGCAACGAGTTGGAAAGTGCGCTCAGGCGTGTCTCCGTCTTGTCGCGCGATAAGGCGAATGCGGTGAAGGTCTCGTTTGTCTCCGGACAGATGACGCTGTTCTCCAGCAATCCAGATTTTGGAGAAGCGACCGAAGAGCTGGCGGCACAGTATGAGGGGGAAGCGTTGAACACGGGGTTCAATGCCCGCTACTTGTTGGATGTGCTTGGAGTCATGGACGGAGAGACGATTTCTCTGCAAATGGACAATCCGCTGAGCCCCTGTTTGATCCAGGAGTCAGACAGTCCCGGCTTCAAGTGCGTCGTGATGCCAATTAAAATTTGAGGCCTAGGGCCAGGGGCACGAGGCTAGAGGAGAAAACGTCTCCCAACCCCTTGCCTCTCGCCCCTAGCCTTACGCCCGTGAAAATTAGGAGACTGATGGCCAGTAACGAGAACGAGACCACACCGAAATCCGAGAGTTACGGCGCGGACCAAATCAAAGTGCTGGAAGGCCTGGATGCCGTGCGAAAGCGTCCGGCGATGTACATCGGCAGCACCGGTGCGGACGGTCTCCATCACCTCGTCTATGAAGTCGTCGACAACAGCGTCGATGAACATATGGCGGGATTCGGTGAGACGATCGAGGTGACGATCCATATCGATGGGAGCGTTACGGTCGTGGATAACGGCCGCGGCATTCCGACCGGGATGCATTCCACGCAAAAGAAGTCCGCTGCCGAAGTCGCGCTGACGGTGTTACATGCGGGCGGCAAATTCGAGCAGGGCGCTTACACGGTCTCCGGCGGGCTCCACGGCGTCGGGATTTCGGTGGTCAACGCCCTCTCTGAATGGCTGGAGCTGGAAATTTGGCAGGACGGTCAGGTGTTCGAGCAGCGCTATGAGCGAGGCAAACCCACCGCGCCGCTCAAGATGACAGGCAAGACGAAGCGCCGCGGCACGAAGGTCACCTACAAGTCCGACGGGCAGATTTTCGAGGTGCTCGACCTCAGCTTCGACGTGCTGGCACAGCGGCTGCGCGAACTTGCCTTCTTGAACAAGGGACTGGAGATCACCCTTAAGGATGGGCGGAAAGAACCGGCGAAAGAGCAAATCTTCAAGTATAAGGGCGGAATCGTCTCGTTCGTCGAGCATCTGAACGAAGCGAAAGTGCCGCTGCATAAGCCGATCTACGTGCAGGTTGAAAAGCCGGAGATGGTGCTGGAGGTCGCGCTTCAATACAACGACAGCTACGCCGAGAACCTGTTTTCCTTTGCGAACAATATCAACACCAAGGAAGGCGGCACGCACTTGGTGGGCTTCAAGGCCGCGCTGACCCGCACAATCAATAGCTACGCGAACGCCAACGACCTGCTCAAGAAAGATACCGAATCGCTGACCGGCGACGATGTCCGTGAAGGGCTTACGGCCGTGGTCAGCGTCAAGGTCCGGAATCCGCAGTTCGAAGGGCAAACGAAGTCCAAGCTGGGTAACAGCGAGGTGAAGGGCATCGTCGAGGCCGCAGTCAATGAAGCGCTGGGGAACTATTTCGAAGAGAATCCGACGGTGGCGCGCAAGGTCATCGGAAAAGCGATCGACGCGGCTCGTGCCCGTGAAGCGGCGCGCAAAGCGAAAGAGCTCATCCGGCGCAAGAGTGCGTTGGACGGAGGTTCGCTGCCTGGTAAGTTGGCCGACTGTTCGGAGAAAGATCCGGCCTTGAGCGAGCTCTACATCGTCGAGGGAGATTCGGCCGGCGGTTCCGCGAAGCAGGGGCGCGACCGCAAGTTTCAGGCGATTTTGCCCCTCAAGGGTAAGATCCTCAACGTGGAGAAAGCGCGTTTCGACAAGATGCTCTCGAGCGACGAGATCCGGACGTTGATCATGGCGCTCGGCACCGGCATCGGCCGTAAGCGCGAAGAGAGTGAAAAGCCAGACAAAGATTCCTTCGATATCGCGAAGGCCCGGTACCATAAGATCATTCTCATGACCGACGCCGACGTCGACGGAAGCCACATCCGGACCCTGCTCCTGACCTTTTTCTTCCGGCAGATGCCGGAGCTGCTCGAACGAGGCTACATCTATATTGCGCAGCCGCCGCTCTTCAAGGTGAAGAAGGGCAAGACGGAGCGGTATCTCAAAGATGAACTGGCCTTGAACGAGCATTTGGCCGACATCGCCGTCGAGGATGTCGAAGTGTACGTGGAGGGGAGCCAGGGCTACGTCACGGGACGGCGGCTCTTGCCCATTCTCAAAAAGTTGATCTCGTTCGAGACCTTGCTCGGCCGGCTCAATAAGAAACCGCACGAGGCCAGCATGGTGCGGGCGTTTGTGGATGAGCCGGGGCTGGATCGCGAGTTGCTCAAGAATCGCACGGCACTCATGACCGTCGTCGCCAACGTGAAGAAAACCCTCACGGTGGTCTACCCGAAGCTGACACCGGTGTTGGAGATCGTCGAGGACGAAGAACATCAATCGAACAAAATTACCTGCCGGCTGCTGGCCAACGGAGCCACCCATAGCTTCGATGTGACGCACGAGCTGGTCGGTTCCGCGGAATTCCGCGAGCTGCAGAAGCTCTCGCCGTCGGCGATCGGCTTTGGACGAGCGCCGTACAAGATCAAAACTGATGGACAGGAACAGTTGCAGCCCGCGACGGTGGAACTGGTGAAGGCGATCCTCGACAAGGGTAAACATGGGCTCAGCATCCAGCGCTACAAAGGTCTGGGCGAAATGAACCCGAACCAGCTCTGGGAAACGACGATGAACCCGGAAGTGCGGACGCTGTTGAAGGTCAAACTGGAAGATGTGCCGGGTGTCGACGAGATCTTCACGATTTTGATGGGCGATGAAGTCGAGCCCCGGCGAAACTTCATTCAGGCCCATGCGTTGGAAGTCAGAAACCTGGACGTGTAAAAAACTGCAAAGAGCTTATGGCTGATAGCGTATGACAAATAGCAGATGCGGAGTTTTCTTCTTGCCATCAGCCATTCGCTCTTTTCCCATGGAGAATTAGATGCCACCTGATGAACGGTTAGGACAGATCGCCATTGAAGACGAGATGCGCTCGTCGTACCTGAGTTACGCGATGAGCGTCATCGTGGGCCGGGCGCTCCCCGACGTGCGTGACGGCCTCAAGCCGGTCCATCGCCGCATTCTTCATGGCATGAACGAAATGGGCCTGGCGTCGAACCGGGCCTATCGTAAGTCTGCCAAGATCGTCGGCGAAATCATGGGGAACTACCATCCCCACGGGGACAGTGCGATCTACGATACCCTCGTTCGAATGGCGCAACCCTTCAACATGCGTTATATGCTCGTGGACGGGCAAGGCAACTTCGGGTCGGTCGACGGCGATCCGCCGGCGGCCATGCGGTATACCGAAGCCCGCCTGACCAAAGTGGCTGAGGACATGCTTGCCGATATCGACAAGGATACGGTCGATTTTGGACCGAACTACGACGAGTCGCTGGTTGAACCGCTGGTCCTTCCTTCGAAAATTCCGAATCTTCTCGTCAACGGCGCCGGCGGCATTGCGGTGGGTTATTCCACCAACATCCCGACCCACAATGTCGGTGAAGTGATCGAAGCGCTGCTGCTGTTCTTGGAGAATCCTGAGATCACGATTCCCCAGTTGATGAAGAAAATTCCTGGTCCGGACTTCCCGACGGCCGGGTTTATCTACGGCACGGCCGGCATCAAGTCCGCGTACGAAAGCGGTCGGGGTCTGCTGACACTGCGCGCAAAAGTAAAGGTGGAGACGGATGAACGGACGGATCGTGAACGGCTGATCGTCACGGAGCTGCCCTATCAGGTCAATAAATCCAAGTTGATCGAAAAAATTGCTGAGTTGATCCGCGACGAACGGATCAAGGGGATTTCCGATCTGCGCGACGAGTCCGACCGGGACGGCATTCGTGTGGTCATCGAACTCAAGCGCGGTGAGATCCCGCTCATTACGTTGAATAATCTCTATAAGCTCACGCAGCTTCAGACGACCTTCGGCGTCATCATGCTCGCTCTGGTCAACAACCGGCCTGAGGTCTTGAATCTCAAGCAGATCCTGCATCATTTCATCGAGCACCGGCGTGAAGTTGTCGTTCGTCGGACGGCCTTCGAGCTGCGCAAGGCGGAAGAGCGGGCCCATATTCTCGAGGGCCTCAAGATTGCCCTCGACAACTTGGATGCGGTGATCGCGTTGATCCGACGGGCGTCGTCGCCGGATGAAGCCCGCGTGGGTTTGATGCGTGAATTTACGCTGACCGAAATCCAGTCGAATGCGATCTTAGAAATGCGGCTCCAGCGTCTCACGCAATTGGAGCGCAACAAGCTGATCGAAGAATATAAAGAAGTCTTGAAGCAGATCGAGCGGCTCAAGTCGATCCTGAGCAGCGAAGCGCTGGTGCGGACGATCATCAAGGATGAGCTGATCGAAGTGCGGGAAGCCTATAAGGACGAGCGCCGCACCCAGATCGTGAAAGAAGAAGCGGAGATCACCCTGGAAGACATGATCGCGAACGAAGAGGTGGTCGTCACGATCTCGCATGCCGGCTACATCAAGCGCAATCCGGTCACCCTCTATCGCGCCCAGCGTCGCGGCGGCAAGGGCAAAATCGGGATGGGGGTCAAGGAAGAGGATTTTGTCGTCACCCTGTTCACGGCCTCCACGCATGAGTCGCTTCTATTCTTCACGGATGCCGGGAAGGTCTATTGGCTGAAAGTGCATGAGATTCCGGATGCAGGGCGGGCCGCCAAAGGCAAAGCCCTCGTGAATCTCTTGGCGCTGACCGGCGATGAGAAGGTGACGGCGACCGTGCCGGTCAAGGAGTTCCGCGACGACCGGTTCGTCGTCATGGCGACCAAGCAGGGCATCATCAAGAAGACGGAACTGTCGGCCTACGGGAATCCCCGCCTGGGTGGCATTATCGCGCTGTCGTTGGATAAGGGAGATCGGCTCATCAGTGTGCATGTCACCGACGGCCAGCGGGAGATTTTGTTAGGTACGAAGAAGGGCATCACGATTCGCTTTAAGGAAGATGAAGCCCGTCCGATGGGCCGTACGGCGCACGGAGTGCGTGGCATTGCGCTCGAGGAAGGCAACGAAGTCATCGGCATGGAAACCATCACGCCGGACTCCACGACTCAAATCCTCACGGTCACGGAGGGCGGTTACGGGAAGCGCACGCCGGTGAACGAATATCGCATTCAGGGACGCGGGGGGAAAGGCATCATCAGTGTGAAGACCAATGAGCGCAACGGACTGGCCGTCGGGTTCCTGCAAGTTCGGGACGGCGATGAAATCATGCTGATGGCGGCTCACGGCAAGGTGCTACGGTGCAAGGTGGATGAGTTTCGCGAGATTGGCCGCAATACTCAGGGCGTACGAATCCTCGATCTCGATGGCGAGGGTGATCGAGTTGTGGCTGTTGCTCGGTTGGCAGAATCGGTTGAAGTGCTCCCTGAAGAGGGTAGCGCGTAAAAGGTCGCGCGGCGTTATTCTCTTTGTTATGCACGAACAGGATGCTTCTTCAACGACCCCTTCCGGACCTCAGCCGAAGAAGCCGCTGGATACGGTCGTCAAGATGGCCCTCGG
>JAUSMA010000005.1 GCA_030645475.1 Nitrospirota bacterium | reverse complement strand
GAGAACATCTGCTATACTGAACTCACGAGTCTTCGGAATGTGTGAGAGGTGGATATGAGAACGCAAGTTCCGCCACGGCATCCGCTCCGGCAGTTCTTCGGCGCCCTGACCGAGAAGAGTTTCACGGAACATCTCGGGTGGCCCGACTCCAACGTCACCAGTTACGTCTCCAATCTGCTGGTCGACTTTACCCATACCGACCATTTATATAAGATCAGGAATCTCCAGGACCAACCGGTCGATACGGTGGTCGATCTCCTGTTCGAATCCGAAGTGCTGCTTGAGGCGCAGTCGATGGATCGCGAGCGGGACGTGCATCAGCACATTGGCGATTTTACGCTGTTCATGGCGGGCCTGTTTCCGGAATATCTGCGCCGCCTGAAGACAGCCGGATTGATCTACCATAAGGATTTTCTCGTGGACTATATGAAGACAGGAAAACGCTCCTATGGGATTGTCGCGCAAATGGCCGACAGCCCATCGGGGGAAGAGCCTCCGCTCTTTCGTAAACTCTCCGACAACTTCGAGCTCTGCGTCACCGGCCTGGGATTTGTGCGGTCCGATTTGGACCGCATGAAAGATCCGGCCTACCGCCAGGTTCGGGATCTGCTTCTCAATTGACCAGTTCCGCTCCCCTCATTCTTGCCCATGGAGGCGCCGGCCTTCGACGCATGACGCCGGCGCAGGCCACCTGCCTGGCCGATGCGCTCGTCATCGGTTATGCCATTCTTGAGCAGGGAGGCCCTGCCCTCATCGCCGTCGAATGTACCATCGGTCTTCTCGAGCAGTCCGGTCTGTTTAACGCAGGACGGGGGGCGAATCGCCAGCTCGATGGTGTGCAGCGGATGGACGCCTCGATCATGGAAGGGGCACAGCTCGGAGCTGGCGCGGTTGCCTCGATCGAAGGGATTCTCCATCCGATTACCGCCGCCCGCCTGGTCATGGAGGACACCACTCACGTCTTGCTCGTGGGACCTCAGGCCACGAAATTTGCGCAACATTGCCAACTGGCTCCATTACCCAAAGCGCGATCGCCTCGCCGAAACACCGGTCGAGATCTTCCCTCAGCCTCTGCCGCGCAGACGATGCGGCTCTATCGCGCGATGTTAAAATCTCAGAGGACCGGGAAGGACCAGCATGGAACCGTCGGCGCGGTCGCGTTGGATGGATTTGGAACGGTGGCGGCAGGGGCTTCGACCGGGGGCGTCGATTCGATGTTGCCTGGGAGGGTCGGCGACAGTCCGCTCATCGGCTGTGGCCTGTATGCGGACAATCAGTGTGGCGCTGTGTCGATGACAGGAATGGGCGAAGGGATTATCCGTCTTGTCGTCGCTAAGACTATCTGTGATTATTTAGCAGCGGGGAGAAGCCCTGCAGTCGCGGCTCGACAGGTGTTGCGTATGTTGGTGTCCAGAATCCAGGGGTCTGCCGGGGCGTTAGTCCTCTCGCCGGACGGGCGATTTGCGATTAAGCATGTGACGCCCTATATGGCTGCCGGCTGGTGGAAGGGGAGGGGAAAGCCGACGGTCCGAGGGCAGTTCCCATGAAGGATGCACTGTTTCATTTGGCCTTTCCCACGCACGATGTGGCGGCGGCGAAACGCTTCTATGTTGAAGGACTTGGTTGTACGTTGGGTCGTGAATCGAGCCGCGCCGTTCTGTTCGGACTGGCGGGGCACCAACTGGTGGCCCATGTGATTGCGGAACCCCTGCCGCCTCAACAAGGTATTTATCCCCGGCATTTCGGGCTGGTGTTTCTGTCGAAAGATTCGTGGCAGCGGCTGTTAGAGCAGGCCCAGGCGAAAGGGTTGCCCTTCTACCAGCAGCCCCGTGTTCGTTTCCCCGGCACCAGCCTCGAGCACCATACCTTCTTTCTCGAAGATCCCTCCGGGAACCTCCTCGAATTCAAACATTACCTCCATGAGTCTGCGATTTTTTGCGAACAGGGTTCGTCCGAGATCGGTGATTCGTCTCCTCTCGATTGACGTTTAATATTCGGCGCGTATCCCGCCCATGATCAAGAGCGGGCTCCCCAACGTCTTGATCGAGCCGGTCTGTGTTGCAATATAGTGCCGGTCGGTGAGGTTTTCACCGTTGAGAACCAGCCTGAGTCCATTTCGAAGCTCGTGCTGGAGCGACGCGTCGAGCACGACGAAATCGGCCACCGGTTGCAGGTTCAAGTCGTCGGTGTATTGGCGCGAGAGATATCGGGCCATGATCGTGACCGCGACCCAATCGGATCTGCCGCCTGTCATGCTGGCAGTGAGTTGGTTTCGCGAGACGTTCGGGATTCGCTTGCCTTCTCGGTCCTGCGCTCCCGGAAGGCTGGTGATGGCTGAATCGACGTAGGCATAGCCGAAGCTTAGCGAGAGGAGTGGTGCAATCCGATACGAGAGATCCAGTGCCCCACCAGTCGATAGAGTCCTGCCGACGTTCTGCCGTTGTGCGGTTGCCGGTCCTTGCGAGAGAAAAAGAATCTGGTCTTTGACTTCGTCCCGATGGGCCGACAGGCGCCAGCTGAACGAGCGGTCAGATAACAGGTTTCCTTCCAGTTTGACCTCCATCCCCGTCAGCCGTTCGGGGCGAAGTTGGTCGTTGGGCAGGAAGCTGAACCCGCTAAATCCAAAGCCCCGGTAGAGTTCGTTGATGGTCGGGGCCCGGAATCCTTGATAGATCGAGGCGCCCGCGCGGACGTTATCGGTCAAGACGTAGTTCGCCGACAGTTTCGGATTCACGACCTGGACGGTGTTATCCCGAAAGGCCGTGGTCGCAGTCGGAGACTCGCTTCTCGCGTTGTAGTTTTTCCACCAATCGGCCCGGAGACTTGGCGTGACGGTCAACCGTTCTGTCGCCGGCAGGATCCATTCCCCGAACAGGCCCCATCCGAGCTGGTGCCCGCGGGTCAAGGTTTGTCCGGTGAAGCCGCCTGAGGAAAAGAGATCGTCGGTCGCTTGTGCGATGATCGTTCGCGCATCAGTGCCCAGCACCAGCCGATCCGGTCCCCAGAGGCTGCCGGTCCATTGCAGTGACCCGCCGAAGTCGTTACTGGGAATGGTCTGAATCAGATTGCGGAATTCTGCGAGGCGCAGGAGCGGACTTGGCGTGATCTGGGACGTTTGGTTCCGGAAGGTCTGCCATTGGGCGAACAGTTTGCTGTCCCATCGACCGCCCTGTCCCTGGTCGCTGTGAAGTCCGAGCGCGATGTTGCCGATCGTTCTCGACGCCAGGCTGAGGCTGGTTCCAAATGTCCGGTCTTCCCGGAACAGGCTCCCTGAGAGGTCAAGGGTCGTTCTGCTCGACGGTAACCAGGCCAGCCTGCCGTTGAGCAGTTCGTGCCGCGAGTCATTCGTCCTGTCCACCGGTCCTTGCTGATAGGCCGGGACTGGAATGATCCCATTCGTATGAAACCACCGGTAACCGATGGAAAAACGGAATCGGTCGGTTCCGTACCGGGCATTCAACGCCTGCTGATAGGTGCTGAGTGTGCCGGCCTGACTGTCCACCTTGAACCCGGTTCCTTCAGCCGGGGGAGTCGTGATGATGTGAATGACACCGCCCATGGCCCAGGTACCGTAGAGGTTCGAGGCCCCTCCAGGAACAATCTCGACCCGTTCAATGTCGTTCGGGATCAATCCCCAATTGATCCATCCTCCAAACCCATCGTTGAGCGGAACACCATCGAGCAGCACCAAGGTTCGACGAGTGCCCAAGCCGTTCAACGTCACAGACTGAGCGGTCGGATGATTGTAACGACTGCTCAATGTCGCAGGCTGGACGCCTGGAACCGATCTGAGCAGATCGTCCAACTGATGTCCGCCAGCATAGGGCGATCGCTCGATCTGCTCACGCGTGAGTACAGTGATGGAGGCCGCACTCTGCCTGATCGGCTCCGCCGTTCTCGTCGCGGATATCACGACCTCATCGGTCGTCAAGACGGAGAATTCCTTCGCAGGCTCTTCGGCGAGCGAGAGGCGGGGAATGAGGCAGGTGGCAATGAGACCGCAGAGCCGTAAGAAAGAAGCGCCTCTCATGCCGAGCATCCGTTTCTACTCAGGCTTGATGTCATGATGCGCCGTCTGGTTCATTCGGCGAAGGATCCGTTCATGGCGGCGAGTTAGGGCAGCCGTTTTTCTGATCGGATCGTATCGCCTGGGCGAGGGGAGGATGGCTGCCAGCCAGGCGGCCTCGTCGGGCGTCAGGTCGCGTGCGGATTTCTTGAAGTGGTGGCGGGCTGCCGCCTCCGCTCCGTAGACACCCTGTCCCCATTCGGCGACGTTGAGGTACAGTTCGAGAATACGTTCCTTCGTGAGCTGCTGTTCGAGGGAACGGGTGATCAACGCTTCCCGAGCCTTTCGAAACAAGGACCGTTCGGAGGAGAGATAGAGATTTTTGGCCAGTTGCTGGGTAATGGTGCTTCCGCCGCGTTTGAGTTCACCAGCCTCGAGGTTATATTTGGCGGCTTCTTTGATCCCTTCCCAGTCGAATCCTTCGTGGGTGAAAAACGCCGCATCTTCCGCCCCCACGACCGCTTGGCGGAGTGAGGGAGCGATGCGAGAGAGCGGCACCCATACCCAATGGCGTCTGGCGCTGTGGCCTTGTGCTTCGGCTTGGGCCTGTCGTGCTTCCATGAGTGCCGTCACGGGTGGATTAGTCGTGCGTAAGATCGAGACGTCTGGCAAGGTGAGCAGCCAGAGAAACAGGATCGCCCCAATCGGGAGGCAGAGCCCGAGAATCAAGAAAACCTTCACGCGGGAGCGGGATTGTTTGGTTGACTTCCTCATAGTCTGATGCGTATGACAACGTGCGAGGCACAAGGCTGGAGGTAAAGGAACTGATCCGTGCCTTGGCTTCTCGCCCCGTGCTCCTTGCCTATCTATGAGGGTGACCGTTGAAAATCTTGAATGCAGAGTTTATCAGAAGTTGCGCGGGGCCAGAACAGTTTCTGAAAGGTCAGCTGCCTGAAGTCGCCTTCATCGGGCGGTCGAATGTCGGGAAATCCTCGCTCATCAACTCTCTCTTGCAGCGCAAAGGGCTGGCCAAGGTGAGCCGTACGCCGGGAAAGACCCGCTTGGTCAATCTCTTCCAGGTCACCAGCGACGACCCAGGGTTGGCGCGGTTCGTATTGGTGGACTTGCCCGGATATGGATATGCGAGGGTGTCGAAAGCGTTGCGGGCTGAGTGGGCGCCGTTGATCGAGCAGTATCTTAACGGCAGCGAGCAACTCAGCGCGGTGGTCGTCTTGGTCGAATGCCGGGTGTTGAGCGAGCAGGATCGTGAAACCATCGCATGGCTCTTGTCCGTCGGGCGGCCACCCATCGTCGTGGCGACGAAAGTCGACAAGTTGAAAATGAGTGAGCGCGTCAGTGCCTTGCGTCGGCTTCAGGAAGGGCTGGGATTGGCTGAAGGGGGAACGATCATTCCTTACTCGTCGTCGACGGGCGAGGGGCGGGACCGGTTGTGGTCGGCCCTGAAGGAGCAGCTTCAAACTTGATCTCGATATAGGCTTTGTTCTTGAGGTCAGCGAGCCAGGCCTGGAAGACATCCTCGCTTTTCTGCTGGAAGACGAGCCCCTGGATTTCAATGCGGACTTCCTCGTAGGGGCGGAACTGCTTGGGTTTCTTGTCCTCCAGTCGCACGACTTGAAAGCCTTCCGAGGTTTCAATCACATCCGAGATGCCGCCTGGTACGAGCTTCGCGATGGCCCGTTCGATTCCCGGTAAGAGCTCTCCCTGCCGCACGAGGCCGATGCGCCCTCCACGGGAGGCGTTCGGGCCGTCTGAAAACTGCAGTGCCAGGTCTTCGAAGGACTCCCCCTGCTTCAGCCGTTTCATTACGTCACGAACCTTTTCTTTGGCATCGGCCGTATCGTCCGGCGACCGGGGAAGGATGAGAATTTGGCTGAGGGTATATTCCTCCGGGAGCGCAAATCGATCGCGGTGTTCCTGGAAGTATCGTTTCATGTCGGAGTCTGCCACCATCACCCCGCTCCGGACTTCGCGATCGACGACTTTGAGCAGGGTCAGCTGTTCCCGGACACTTTTCATGTTTGCCGGGTTTGTCTCGTCGATCGTTTCCCCCTGTTGCTTCATATTCTGGACCGCTTGCCGGACTTCTTGATCGGTGACCTCGACGCTTCTGGTCTTCGCTTCCTGAAGTTGCAGCTTGCGTTCGATCATCGAGGTCAGGGCCATGTATTCCGCCGTCTTGAGCCGCCGCGCGAGCATGTCGCCGCGGAACTCTTTCTGTATCCGCTCCCGCTCGGGGGTCAGTTCCCGTTTCATGTCGGATAGCATGATGAGGTCCGAGTTGACGATCGCGACGATCCGATCTTCCACCTGCGCGGCTGAAAGAGGGGCCGCCGGTGCGATCAGTGCAACCGAGAAGAAGACTGTGAGTCGTAACCAGTGTGGTGCCATCATGATGAACGGACGGAACGCGATTATGGATAGGAGGCTCGCCCTATGCCGTCGAGATCGGCCGGTCGACGAGGTTCCGGGAGATTGTACACGATTTGTGGAGGACTTGAGGGGTCGGAATGCAGGCAATCTCGATCCGCGAGGCGTCAGTGTGTGCCGACGTCGTCGGCTACATAGCGGGAGGCATCGGCGAGGCGGATGATCGCCTTTGTGCGGATATCGGCAATCACATCGTCGAAACGTTTTCGGCGTTTTTCGTTGAGGAGCTCTTGTCGGAGCCGCTCTCGGACGGCTAAGTCCGCCTGAATAATTTCCTTATCGAGTGCCGTGACCATGACGAGGTAATAGCCGGCATCTGTCTTGACCGGTGCACTGACCATTCCTGGCTTCAGCGTATGCACAACCGCGTCGACTTCCGGGATGAGCAAGTCCTTGTGATAGGGGCCGAGATCTCCTCCCTTGGCTTTCGTCTTGTTGTCGAGGGAATAACGTTGCGCAAATTTGGCGAAGTCGCCGCCCTGGTTGATCTGCTTTTCAAGATCTTTTGCGGCGGGAAAATGAGGCAGCAGCATTTGCGACACTTGTACTTTCAGCGGGCTCAGGAGTTCGTGGGCATGCTTCTCATAAAAAGCGTCCAACTCTTCCTTTGAGAGTTCGATTTTGGCCTTGATGCGATCTTTGAGGAGTTCGTCGAGAATCAGTTGTTCACGATAGCGTTGCGCGCGATCGCGGATGGCATCGTTCTGGTCGAGTCCCTGTTTGCGCGCCTCCTGCATGAGCAGTTCGCGGGTGATGAGTTCGTCGAGGAAGCGGCGCTTCCCTCCCTCTTTCTCGTACCGCGCCCTGGTCGCGTCGGCCAGTTCTCCCCAGCGGGTTTCGAATTCGTTCTGCGTGATCTGTCGGCCATTGACGAGGGCCAACACGCTTTCCTCTGGTGGAGGCGTACAGCTGGTCAGCAGGACGAGGCCGCTGCCGATGGCGCCGGCGAGCAGGCAGACGAGGCGGACAGCGACGACGTTGATGGAGCCGTTCGATGATCGAATCATAGATACACAAGACCTTGTTAGCGAGTTGGACGTGAGGGCACTGTTGTGTTGGTATCACAGACACCCAGGCTTTGCAAGGTTGCGGTGAGTTCTCGAAAGATGGAAGGCCAATCCTGGTGCGGCATTTGGAGCTCGAACGAGAGGGGGGACAGGAAGCAGACGCGTTTCTTGTACCGGTCCATCATCCGGTGAATCGCCTGGCTCGAGACCTTGCTCTTGGCGTCGAGTGTCACCACGACGGAGTGGGACTTGAGTTCAATGGCAGCCAGGCGCAACGCTTTGGCCTGAAGCCGCACCTGCATGACCTCGAACAGGCGCTCGACAGAGTCCGGGGCCAGCCCGTACCGATCCTGGATTTCGCCATGCAGCAACGCGAGGTCTCCGACTTGGGTGCAGGACGACAGCCGCTTGTAGCAGGAGAGGCGCTGATGAGGATCCGCGACATAGGCATCCGGGATGAAGGCGGAGACGTTGAGCCGGAGCACGGGATCCGGCTCTTCTTCCACCACCTGGCCCCTGAGGCGCTGGACGGCCTGTTCCACCATTTGCATATAGAGGTCGAGTCCGATGGCAGCGATATGTCCCGATTGCTGCTTGCCAAGGAGATTGCCGGCGCCTCGAATTTCCATATCCGCTGCCGCGATACGGAAGCCGGCGCCCAGTTCGGTAAATTGCTGAATTGCTGTTAGGCGTTTCTGCGCATCCTCGCTCAGTTGCCCTTCGTCGGGCACCAGGAAGTAAGCGTAGGCTTGATCGCCGCTTCGGCCCACCCGTCCACGCAGTTGATAGAGCTGCGCAAGACCGAACATGTCGGCGCGATTGATGATGATCGTGTTGGCATGGGGCACATCGATGCCCGATTGGATAATGGCCGAGGCGATCAACACGTCGGCTTCCCGCCGGAAGAATTTCAGCATCACGGCTTCGAGCGGTTTCGCGTTCATCTGCCCATGGGCCATCACGATGCGCGCGTCCGGCACCAATTGGTGGAGCCAGGCTCCCGTCTTTTCCATCGTCTCGACCCGGTTATGGACGAAGTAGACCTGCCCGCCCCGTCCCAATTCCCGCAAGATCGCCTCTCGAACGAGTGTGTCGCTGAATCGGACCACCTGTGTGCGAATGGCGAGGCGGCCTGCCGGCGGGGTTTCGATGATGGAAAGATCGCGCACGCTTGCCATGGCCATTTGCAAAGTTCGGGGAATCGGGGTGGCCGTGAGCGTCAAGACGTCGACCTGGGTGCGGAGTTGCTTCAATCGTTCCTTATGTTTGACGCCGAACCACTGTTCTTCGTCGATGATCACGAGACCCAGGTCGCGGAACAGCACATCTTTCTGGACGAGCCGGTGGGTTCCGATGATCACGTCGACGTCCCCGGCTGCCACGTCTTTGAGAATGGCCTTGGCCTCCTTCGGCGATTGGAAACGGGAAAGCAGGGCCACGCGAGCCGGGAACGGGGCGAACCGTTCCGAGAAGTTGTCGTAATGTTGGTGCGCGAGGAGGGTTGTGGGGACGAGCACGGCGACTTGGCGATTGGCCTCCACGGCTTTGAAGGCTGCCCGCATGGCCACTTCCGTTTTTCCGTACCCGACGTCGCCGCAGACCAACCGGTCCATCGGTTTGCTGGACTCCATGTCGCGGGTAATGTCCTCGACCGCTTTGAGCTGATCCGCCGTTTCTTCATATTCGAACGCGGCTTCGAATTCGTGGTACATCGTGCTGTCGAACCCATAGGCATTGCGCGTCACGAGCTCGCGGTTGGCATAGAGGTCGACCAACTCATGGGCCATCTCCTCGATGTCCTTTTTGACGCGCGCGGTCGTTTTGGCCCAATTGGTGCCGCCTAGCCGTTCCAGGCGTGGGCCATGGCCGTCCGCCCCGCTATACCGCTGCACATGGCTGAGTTTCTCCAGGGGGACATACAGCTTGTCCCCGCCGGCGAATTCCAGGATCAAGTAATCGCTGTCGAAGTCCTGCACCGAGAGGCGCTTGAGGCCTTGATACCTGGCGATGCCATGTTGGACATGGACGACATAGTCGCCCACGTTGAGGTCTTCCAACGACGAAAGGAACGTCGCGGCTTTACTTTTTGCCTGGGGTTTGTGGCGTGCGCCCTTGGCAAACAGTTCTTCTTCCGTGAGCACCGCCAGGCGCAAGTCCGGAGCGAGAAACCCTGCGGACAGATCGCCGTGCAAGACGTAGAAGGGCGCTTTGGTTTTCCCGGTCACAGTCCAGGTTCCCGTCGTCCATTCCGTCGCCGGCACATCGTGTTCGCGCAAGAGCGCCAGCAAGCGATCGACCTGGCCGCGGCTTCTCGCGACGAGCACGACGCGGCATTCATCCCGCAGGCGATCCATAATGGTCAGAGTCTGGCTGAAGGGCATGCCGCGAGCTCCGAGGCCTGCGCTGGCCGGGCTCTGAGCGGGAAAGGTCAGGACCGGACTCCAGGACGCATCGCTTGGCGTGAGCGGCTCGAGCGCAAGGGCGGGCAACCGTTTCGTGCAATCCAAGAGCGCGGCCCAGGAGAGAAACAACCGTTCCGGTGAGGGATAGGGGGCGACGGCCTCCCGGTCGGTATGGCGGAGATACCCGTCGTCGATTTTGCCCCAGAGCTCCTCGCAGCTCCCTTTCAATCCGGCCGGCTGATCCATGACCAGGATGGGCTGTTCGGTGAAATAGTCGAAGAGGGTGTCCATGCTGGGATACAGATCCGGTGCGCGCCATTCTGCATCCACCGGGATGGGAGCGAGGGCGTCCGGCGACGTCTCTGCGCGCAAGTATTCCCGCGCGGGCAGGACGACCGCTCGATCCAGCTTCTTGATGGATTTTTGCGTGGCGGGATCGAAGAGGCGGAGCGAGTCGATGGTTTCGCCGAGAAACTCTGCCCGCAGCGGGTCGGCATAGGCCGTCGAAAAAATATCGACAATGCCGCCTCGAATACTGAACTCTCCTGGAATTTCCACCACCGAGACCTGCCGATAGCCGAGGCGTAACAATCCTCCGGTGAGGACTTCTCGTTCGATCGTGCCGCCCAGTTTGAATTGCAGGGTGGTGCGGCTAAACGTCTCGACGGGCAACAGCCGTTGCATGAGCGCCGCGATGGAGGTGACCAGGCAGGTCTGTGGGGTGGTCCGGATGTGATGCAGGGCATTCATCCGGCGCGCAATCAGGCTGACATGGGGCGCGCTGCCCTCGTACGGCAAAGTTTCCCATCGCGGAAACAGGGCGAGGGACGCCGCCGGGAGGCCGATGAGATCATGGAAGAAGTGCAGGTCGTCGAAGAGGCGTTCCGCCGCCTCGTCCGACCCAGTGACGATTAGCCATGATCGATTCCCCAGTTTGCCCAACTGGGGATGCAGGAGTGTGGTGAGGGCAAGCCCGGCGGTGGAGCCGTAGAGGCCCGCGACCGAGGGGCGGCCTGTTCCGTCTCCTAGCGCCGCAACGACAGGAACGAACCACTGGGATGCTGATGTTGTGGAAATCGTATCGGACATGGTGTCACAGGCTAGGGAACAGTGAGTTCCTCATGGCGCATTTCGATGGTTGACAGGTTAGTAAAAATAAAAAGAGACCAGCTAAGCAGGATGCTCAAACAGTTCGTCCAACAAGGCCGCAGCGAGTGAAGGCCGGAGACGTACCCTCGGGGGTACGTTGAGGACCTGAGCGAAGCGAGAACGCTGTTGGCGGACTGTTTCAGCATCCTGCTTACGTTGTAGTCGAGCGAATACGCTGTATCAGCGTCGTGGTGGAGACGCCGGGGACTAAGGGAATGGTGCGGACGACCCCGCCGCGCGCTTCGACGATTTCTCGGCCAACGATCCGTTCCACCGCCCAATCTCCACCTTTCACGAGTACATCCGGTTGCAAGGCGGCAATCAAACTGTGGGGGTCCGGTTCGTTGAACAGGACTACATAATCGACCGAACTGAGGGCGGCGACCACTTCCGCCCGTTGAGCCTCCGGGACGATCGGCCGATCCGGGGCCTTGTTCAAGCTCCTGACGGACTCATCGCTGTTGACGGCGACGACCAATAGGTCTCCGAGATCTCTCGCCGCCTGGAGGTAACGCGTATGGCCGACATGCATGAGATCGAAACAGCCGTTCGTGAACACGATACGTTTATTCCGGGTCTGCGCCGTACGCAGAAGTGGGACCAGCTGGTCTTTCGTCATGACTTTCACAGACATGGCTGCATCATACCGACTGTGTGCTCGGATGGAAAGAGACTCGATGCAGGATGCTGAAACAGTCCGCCAGCTTCGTTCTCGGCTCATCGAAATCCTCAACGTACCCCTGAGGGTACGCCTCCGGTTTCGATTCGCCTGCGGCCTTGCCTGTGGAATAGCGCGTCTTGGCGCGCCGGGGTTGGGCGGGTGAGAAGTCTGAACTGTTTGAGCATCCTGCATGCTGTTCTCCTGAAGATTTTTCGGAGCCTGTTAGAACTGTGGGTGGGAGATTTAACCATGCCCTTGTCTGCCAAGGGGAAAATTGACTAGACTGCTGGCCTACTAGAAAACGTGAAAGGACGATAGCCATGGCCGACAGTCAGGATGAGCGAAACGGGAAAGCCTATAGTCTCTATACCTCCATCAGGCGATACTTTGAACCGCTCCGGCAACATTGGGATAAGCTGTCCGCTGAGGAGCAGGGAGTGGTCATTCAGGAAGTGGAAGCGTTCTTGAACTCGGTACGTCCGTCCGACAGTCAACGTCCAAGCTGAGCCTGCCTGGTTACTCTTCCGGAATCCCGCCGAGTCGTACCATTCGACTGCCATATCGTTCGATCAGCCCATCCAAGGCTGCGACCGCCTGGGTTTGGCGCTGTGTAAAGAGCGAGTCTGTCGCGGGTAAGAGGCCGGACAGCGACAAACCCACCAACCGATAGCGGGTATGCGGCCTGGCCAGGCTCTGGAGCGCCGACTGGACGGCCGGCCACATGGCAGGATCGTAGTTGAGCGGATGCCAAAATTGCTGCTGTCGCGTGGTGATCTGGAACGTGGCATCTTTGAGTTTGACGGTGAACGATCCCGCCGCCAGTCCTTGCACGCGCAGGTCGTGCGCCAATGTCCCGAGAAAACTTTTGATCGTGTGTTCCAGGAAGGCCGGATCGCTGGTGTCTTGTTCGAAGGTCGTTTCATGCCCGAGGCTTTTTGAGGCTCGATCGGCCACGACCGGGTCG
>JAUSMA010000004.1 GCA_030645475.1 Nitrospirota bacterium | reverse complement strand
TGGCCCCTACTCCTTCTTAGAATGAAAATGGAACAACTGCCTCCGTGCAGACTGAGGCCGCGCGATCTGCAGCCCTGTCAGTACAGGGAGATGACGAATACACGATGAGTAGATGCGACGTTACGAACGAGGAGGCGCGCGGGACTGCGCCGACTGCTGTAAGTGGAACGACGATACGGACGTGGCGACCAACAGCAACATCGCGAGAAAGTGAAGCGGCTGGGTCTGTGGCGTGGTCGCGGGAAGATCGACGGTCGGACTGGCGTGGCAGGCCCAGGCACAGAGCGAAGAATGCGTCACGCCGCCGGTGTGATGATGGGCCGAGCGGGGCTGGCTCTCATGCGCAAAGAGACAGGCCACGGCGCTGACGGAGAGCGTTAGGTAGAGCGTGGCAATGGCCAGAGCCAACGGGACGAAGCACTTCCTCATTTCCCGCTCTCCATGACCTGCCGCATCACCGCCACCGCCTCCGGGCTATCCCAGGCGCGAGGTCCGACTGCACGCCCGACCAGCGTGCCATCCCGTCCAATGACAATCGTGGTCGGGAGGCCTCGCACCATGAAGGAGCGTGATACGTCCTGATCTTCATCGAAGAGCACCGGTAGACTGACTCCCAACTGAGCAAGAAAGTGGGCGATGCCCTGACGCTGCAGATCCGTGGTAACGGTCATCAGGATAAATTGCGCGGGATCCAGCTGCTTCTGCAAACGAGCCAATGACGGCATTTCCTCTTTGCAGGGCCCGCACCAGGTGGCCCAAAAATTCACCAGCACGACCTTCCCGGCCAGCTCGCTCGACTTCACGACTTTGCCATCCAGCGTCGTGAGTTCAAACGGCGCGACCATGCTTCCGGCCGGCAACCGGCTCATCTTAAACGAGGCAAAGGGATCGCTGGCCAGCGCTGGGCCAGCCGAGATGACGCTCATGAATGCGAGCATCGATAGGATCACCACTCGTTTCAACAACCCAGACACGTTACGGCTTCTGCCTCGCAATAATTTTCATGGCCGGCAGCTGAATCGTTTGCACGACCATCCGATGGTTCGGCATCGCATGTTCCGTCCAAGCCAGCGCCGCAAGCCCTTTCGAATTCATCGAGAGGGTCGGCGTCTGGCCTTTCTTCTCATTCAATTTCTGCGGCGCGCTGAATGTCTGCCCCCGATCGAGAGAGACACTCATCACGACTTCACGCCGGACAGGCGATTGTTCTTCCCAGACAATGACCAGACGCCCCTCCGGATCCACCGCCATCTGCGGGTGGTCGGGGAAAGTTCCCTTCGAGACGTTCAGCTTCTGCTTGGGTGAAAAGCTGTCCCCGCGGTCGTCCGAGTAGGCCAGAAACACCGCCGGAGTCTCATCGACTCCTTCCGTATACCAAACCACATAGAGCCGCCCCAGCCGATCCGTCCCGATCGAGGCGGGCCGATGCGGACAGCCGGGAAAGACCCAGCGATCCTGGCCTACAATGACCGGAGCGGTGAACGTCTGCCCACCGTCGATGGAACGCGCGACCACCGTTTCGCGGAGATCGCCGGGGAGAATCTTGCGCCAGGCCACATAGAGCGTTCCGTCCGGTCCGGTAGTGAGAGAGGTCCGGCAACAGACACAGGTGTTCTCGTCCACTTTGAGGTTCTTCGCGACGGTGCGTCCATGATCGGTCGAGCGCGTGACAAAGGTACCGGATTCTTTCTTCCCCTCTCGCCCATCGATCCAGGCCATATGCACCACGCCATCAGAAGAGACATGGATCGAATCGAAACTGTGGCCGATGACCTGTTCATCGTCGTTTACGAGAATGGATGGGAGAAAGGTTCTGCCGCCATCCGTGGACCGACTCAGCCTCAGTTCGTTCGAAAATGGTTTATCCGCCGTCACTTTCGGATGGGTCAGGGCCCAGGTCAGGAACACCTCGTCTCCGGCCACGGCCAGCGCCGGCGCTTCCTGCCGCATGTAGGGCATCTCGGTCGGCTGGTTCACGATGATCGAAGTCCCGATCGGCCCCTCCGGCTTCTCCGTTCTCGAATAGAACACCGTGCGCTTGTCCTTGTCCTCTTCTACCCAGGCCAGCGCAATATGCTCTTGCTCGTCGATCCTGACGGAAGGACCGACCACCGCTCTGACCGGACGATCGGTTGTCAGTTTCGGGCCGAACCGCAAAGTCTGCTCCGGCTCGGCCAGCGCGAGCGACGTGAGCGAGACAGCGCCGATCGCAATCCCCACCATCCAGGCTAGTTTTTTGGTTCTACCGATCCGGTCGATCATGGTGCACCTCACTTTGACCCTCGAATGGAGATGGGCATGTCGCGCCCACTTGAACCTTGGCCCGCCCTCACCGCAGGCATCGACACACATTCCATTGCCTACCCTCCCAGGCTATAGACCATCGGTACGAGTACCGCGACTTCGGCTGCACCGATCGCATTCGTCATATGCAGAGGACAGACCAACCGAAGAGCTTCCATCGCCGCGTTGTCGAGCGATTCGTAGCCGGAGCTTCTATGCACCTTTACCTCCGACAGGTGGCCATCGGATCGAATGACTGCTCGCAGCACGACCTTCCCTTCCCAGCCATTCAAGCGCGCGGCACTGGGATAACGTTTAATTTCAGCCAGTCTCCGCCTCAGCGATTCGGCCAACCAGCCATAATCGGCTTTGACCGACGGAGTTGGACGAGTGGCCATCGCCACTTGCGGCGCCGACTCTCTCACGACCGCCTCAGTAGGCTTTGCGTCGCTCACAGCGGCAGCCGCCGGCGCCAGGGAGGCCGGCATTTCGGGGTCGCGCGTCAGCGAAGCGGTCTCAATGGCGCGTGCTTCGGCAGGATGCGTTGACGGGACGGTTGTTGGCTCGGGCTGGCTCACGGTCTGTTGCACCGCTGCTGCGGTGATCGCCGGTTCAGTGCTTACTGCTTCATGGTGCACGACGGGGGCAATCGACTCGACGACGGCCTGCTGAGTCTGCTGCACCTCTGCCGGCTGTTGCTCCTTGATGGGGGTCACCGTCTCAGTCCTCGTTTGCACCGCCACGGTCTGTTGAATCGGCTGGCTCGTTTCGACCACCTGGCGGATCTCACGTTGCACCACCGGCGTCACCTCGCGAGCCTGCACGGCCTGCGTGACCATTTGGGGTTGCGCCGGGGCCGGAGCAGCCTGACGCGGAGTCGGCTTCGCTGGCTCCTGAGCTGGCGTCACTGCAGCGTGAGATTCCGCTTGTGTCCGTTGCGGCTCGACCAAGGCCACGTCCCACTTGAAGGCTTCTTTGGGCACGACCGGTTTGACCTGGGCCATGAGCCCGAGAGCCACGGTCAGCGTAACGCCATGAAAGAGCGCAGACACCGCCCATCCCTGCAGGCGATACTGCCCGTTCGGACTGAACGTCACTTGATCA
>JAUSMA010000003.1 GCA_030645475.1 Nitrospirota bacterium | reverse complement strand
CTGCGTCCAGCTCTTCCGCTACCCTAGCCGTTCAACTTGTAAGATTCTGGCGTGTAGATGCAGTCTGCCTGTAGCGAGTTAATAATAACGTGAGGCGTGAACCGTGAAACGTAAGACGACAAAAAGAACATCAAGAACCACCGCCCTCGGGTACAACGAGGACCATGCGAAGAGCGGGATTACCGCACCACTGCCGGACATTGAAACATTCCCGAGCCAATACAAGGGCTACGAAATCACCATCACGATTCCTGAATATACCGCGATCTGCCCGAAGACCGGCCTTCCTGACTTCGGGACCATCACACTACACTACATGCCGGGCAAAGAATGCCTGGAACTGAAGTCGTTGAAAATGTATCTCCACGCGTACAGAAATCTCGGGATCTTCTATGAGAACGCGGTCAATCGTATCCTCCAGGATATCGTAACGGCCTCCAAGCCAGTTTGGGCCAAGGTCACCGGTGAGTTTACAGCGCGCGGTGGATTATCGAGTAAAATCGAAGCAACCTATCCCTAAGAGTCCGGCCCTATCCACAACAGTCCTCTTCTCAATTGACATAGCTATTACACTCGCCTCGAAACGGTCGTGATCGGCTCAGCCGAGCAAAACGTGGCTCAGGCTCCAGGATATACGGCTGCTCCCACCGGATGGCGATGAGAGATCCTCCTGTGGACTCGCACTCTGTCGAACGATGGGGGTTAAGCCTCTCTGCGTCTCGTCCGATAAGTGAAAGAGCGAGCTCTCTCTTTCTATTCTCATCAGGTGAGTGTATGGCTCCACAGGAAGTGGCCATTTCAAACCGCCGCCCCTCATCCTTCAAGCACCGGCTCGGATTGCTTGTCGGTGCCGCAATCATCGCCACCGGAGGGTTCACCCTCGCAGTGCACAATACGGTCACGACGGTGCAAATTCACGGACCGCTCTATGCTCAAATCGCCCTCAGCAAAGACCTGTCGACTGATGCACTCCCCCCTCCGCTCTACATTGTAGACTCCTACCTCGTGACCTTGGAGCTGCTGAGTGCCCCGCCCTCGAAACAAGAAGCCTTCATTGGGCGATTCAAACAGCTCGAACAGGAATTCAGTTTTAAGCACGCTGAATGGCTCAACCGCCTGCCCCCAGGCGGGCTGCGGGACAATCTCATCGAATCTGGCCGGTGGGCAACAGCCTTCTATGAACAATGGAACCGAGAATTTCTCCCGGCTGTAATACGCGGAGACACCCGCATCATGGCAGATCTCGTACATGGCTCTCTCGCCAGCGATTTCGAGCAACATCGACGGAAAATTCTCGAACTCATCCACCTCGCGGACAGGCAGCGCCTCCAAGTCGAAGGAGAAGCCAGCTCCGTGCTCAAGGAGCGAACGTACCTCCTCGGGATCCTGGGTCTAGGCCTGATCGGCACAATTTTCCTGGTGGGCTGGCTCATCAACCGCCAGATCAGCGCGCCTCTCCTGCGCAGGCTCCAAGACAGCGAGGAGCAAACCCGTTCAATCGTGAATAGTGCCTTGGATGCCATCATCGTCATGGACGATCAGGGTCGGATTACCGACTGGAACCCTCAGGCCGAGCAGATCCTCGGATGGACCAGACGCGAAGTGATCGGGCGGAAGCTCTCGGACACCATCGTCCCCCCGCAATATCGCGAGGCCCACAACCGGGGATTGCAACACTACCTGGCAACAGGTGACGGCCCGGCGCTGGGAAAGCGCCTGGAGCTTACCGCGCTGCGCTCCGATGGAACGGAGTTTCCGATTGAACTGGCCATTACACCACTCCGGCTGGCATCGGGGACGACCTTCAGCGGCTTTATCAGGGATATTTCCGAGAGAAAACAGTGGGAGGAAAAGCTGCGCATCGTGGTGGAATCCGCACCAAGCGGTATGGTCCTGGTCGATCAGACCGGCATCATGCGTATGGTGAATGCCGAAATGGAAAAAATCTTCGGGTATCCGCGGGCCGAACTTCTTGGCAAGCCAGTTGAGAGCCTGATCCCTGAGGCCGCGCGACACCAACATGTCAAAGACCGAACCGCTTTTATGGATACGCCCAGTCTAAGAACGATGGGCATGGGGCGTGACCTGAAGGGACGACGAAAGGACGGCTCAGAATTCCCCGCCGAAGTGGGATTGAGGTCGGTGCAGACCGCTGCCGGACTCGTCATTATTGCCACTATTATGGATATTACGGAACGAAAACATGTGGAGACCGAACTACGCCAGGCAAAGGAAAGCGCCGAGGCTGCCACCCTGGCGAAAAGTCAATTCCTCGCCAACATGAGCCACGAAATCAGGACGCCCATGAACGGGGTCCTCGGGATGGCTGAACTGTTGCTGAATACCCCCCTGACCGACAAACAACGGCACCTGGCCGAGAACGTCCATCGGTCCGGCACCGCCCTGCTGGGAGTCATCAACGAGATTTTGGATTTCTCGAAGATCGAGGCCGGCAAGCTGGAGCTGGAGCGACTGGAGTTCGGGCTCCGAGAAACGGTGGAAGAGGCCGTCGATCTGTTTACTGAATCGGCCGGACGGAAAGGGCTGAACTTGACCTGCTTTCTCCCGGAAGAGATCCCTGCCCGTGCCATCGGCGATCCAAACCGGCTCCGCCAGGTGCTCCTGAACCTGGTGGGCAACGCCATGAAGTTCACACAACGAGGCAACGTGACGGTGTGGTTCCACCTCCTGGCGCAGGATGCCCAGACGCTGACGCTGAAATGCGCCGTCACCGACACCGGCATCGGCATCCACCCCTCGGCACAGGCTGGTCTCTTCACCGCATTTTCCCAAGCCGACGGGTCCACCACCAGGCAGTTCGGCGGCACGGGACTCGGGTTGGCCATCGTGAAACAACTCGTGCAGCTCATGGGGGGCGAGGTGGGCCTCGCCAGTGCGCCCGGCCAAGGCTCGACGTTTTGGTTCACGGTGCGCCTGGGCTGTGCCGCACCACGGGACAGCGCCGAGTTGGAGGATGCTCGGTTCCTGACCGGCCTCCGGGTGCTCATCGTGGATGACCATCCGACGAATCTCTTTGTGCTGAACGCACCGCTCACCGCCTGGGGGGCCGAGGTGGTCAGTGCAGACAGTGGCGCCGCATTGGAACTCTTGAGTCAGTATGCGAACAACCGGACACCGTTCGACCTGGCCCTGCTCGACGTCTGCATGCCCGGCATGGACGGCCTCATGCTCGCCCGCGCGATCAAGGCCGATCCCGCACTCCGCACCGTCGGCCTCCTGGCCCTCAACTCCGGAGAGAACCAGGCGCCCGGCTGGCAGACTGAGCCGCTGGGCTTTATCGCATGGCTGCAGAAACCGGTGCGCCAATCAACGTTGCGGGATTGCTTGCGCCGACATCTCCAGGGAGCGACAGCAGCCCCGTCCACTGCCGTGGCAACAGCCCTCACGCCACGGGAAACCGACCGCCGCATACTCCTGGTCGAAGACAATCCCGTCAATCGCGAGGTTGCGATCGGGATACTTGAACTGCTTGGCTACCACGTCGACAGCGCGGAAGACGGGCGCCAGGCCCTCGAACGCTCCGAGACCAGCTCTTACGACCTCATCCTCATGGACTGCCAGATGCCCGTCATGGATGGCTTCACGGCCACAGCGGGCATACGCGAACGAGAACGGCAAACGCAAGCGGCGCACATCCCCATCATTGCGCTAACGGCCAACGCCAGGGAACGAGACCGTGAGCAATGCCTGGCGGCCGGCATGGACGACTATCTGAG
>JAUSMA010000002.1 GCA_030645475.1 Nitrospirota bacterium | reverse complement strand
CGACGAATAAGGAGCACCACGTTTGTGCGCGCCGCCGAGTGGTGAGGCGGCCGGGTCCCCGTTGAGGATTTCGATGAGTCGAGAACGCCGCTGACGGCCTTTATCGACAGCCTGCTAGGTTCCCAACGTGACAAGGCCCGTTTTGATCGCGTAGCGAACCAGTCCCGCCACATCATGGATGTCGAGCCGGCGCATCAGTTCGCTCCGGTGGGTTTCAACCGTTTTGATGCTCAGGTTCAGCTTGTGGGCAATCGCTTTGGTCGAATTGCCCTCCGCGATCAATTGCAGGATTTCCCGTTGACGAGAAGTGAGATCATGAAGAGGCCCAGCTTGATCTTTCCGCCGGGCCACATATTCATCCACCAGCGGCTTCGACACACTGGCCGTCAAGTACGTCTCGCCGCGCATCACGGCCTTGAGGGCCAATTCCAGCTCAGCGGGCTCCGCACCTTTGAGGAGATAGCCGGTGGCCCCGGCATCGAGCGCCTGTCCGACATATTCTTCGTTCGCGTGCATCGAGAGAATAATGACCCGAACTCCCGGCCATCGTTTGACGATGCGGGCTGCCGCGTCCAAGCCGTTCAACCCCGGCATCGCAATATCCATCAGCACCACATCCGGCTGGTCACGGGCCACGACCTCGACCGCCTCATGTCCGCTACTGGCTTCCCCGATGACCGAGATGTTCGGCAAGGTCTGCAGCAGGGCGCGGAGACCTGCTCGGATCAGGATATGATCGTCGGCCAACATGACTCGAATCGGCATAGTGCGTCTCAGCCTCTCTATTCGTCTTCCGTTGCCCCAGAGGACCGGAGCGGAATCCTCACGCGAACTTCCGTCCCCCGACCCGGCAAGGACTGAATCGTGATGGTTCCACCCAACGCCTGTGCCCGTTCCTGCATCCCAAGCAACCCAAGGCTCGGGCGATTGGCGGCTTGGGCCGACGGCTCCCGTCGGCTAAAGCCGACCCCGTCGTCCTTGATACAGAGATCCAGCCACTGATCTGTCCGTCGCAAGTCCACATGAATCGTTGTCGCCGTCGCATGACGCAGGATATTGGTGATCGACTCCTGAACGATCCGAAAACAGGCCACAGCCAGGTCCGGTTCCAGATCCTGCGGCACGTGCTCAGCCTCAACCTCGGCAACCAGACCTGCCCGCTGCGCTTGACGCTCGACATACCAGCGGACCGCCGGCACTAACCCGAGATCGTCCAGCAGCGAGGGGCGTAAATCCAAAGACAGATCCCTGACTCGCTGAAGAATCTTGTCCAACATCCCCAGACTGTCGCTTAAGCTCTCCTGAACAGCAGACGTATCGGCAACCCGCTGCATGGTCTGGAGATTCATCTTGATCGCGGTCACGGCCTGCCCGATTTCGTCGTGGAGATCATGCGCGAGTTGCCTGCGCTCCCGTTCCTGTACCTGCATGAGCTGGCGGGATAGAGTCTGTAGTTGCGCGTGGGCCGCCCGCAAAGACTCCTCGGCCTCCCGCCGCGTGAGAAAGGACGAGACGCTGTCGGTCAGCGAATCAATGAGCAGTCGTTCTTCGAGAAGAAATGGCCCCTCACGCTCTTTCGGCCTCTCCTCCAGATACACAACTTCGATGGAGCCGCTCATGCCCTTCGCGGTCACGAGCGGAGCCCGCTGCATCCACGCCGTTTCCCGAAAAGAGGGTGTCGCCACAATCAGTCCTTCAAACCGGATACGCGCCGCCGCGACCTCAGGATATTGCCAGGCCAATGGAATGAGGGTCACAATTTCTCGGAAGATCTCATTCAGCGGCTTCGTGCTGCCTTGAAGCACCCGCACAATTCCGTGCAGGGCCGTCAGCTCCTTCACTCGTTCCCTGAGGCGGTGCAAGAGCTCTTGTTGCGCTTCTTCTCCTTTTTGAACCTGGATGGGGATACCAGGCCTCGATGGACTCGCTGCCGTGACTCGCTTCCCAGATTTGACGCTGGTCGGCGGGTTTTGAGGGGATTTCCGTGGGCTCATAGGTACACTCAGATATGCAGGAGGTCGGCCTTCCCGCTGGATATCCTACCGGCAATAGACAATCCGACACAACAAGGCTTCGTCAGCACGGTGCCAGCACGAGGAGAACGGCCCTCAAAACATGTTCAGGCAGAGGTTTGGTGAGCAACAACATGGAGGAAGGAGGACTGTCCGCAACAAAAGGACAGTACTCCCCCTCCCGAATAGACGAGGATGACTCCGCTACTATCTCACGACAAGGACAGAGCAGGAACTGTGCTGCACCACCCTGGTCGAGACACTGCC
>JAUSMA010000001.1 GCA_030645475.1 Nitrospirota bacterium | reverse complement strand
CAGCAAGGCCGCAGCGAGTGAAGGGCCGAGGCGTACCCTCTGGGGCGCACGGTGCGACGAGTAAGGAGCACCACGTCTGTGCGCGCCGCCGAGTGGTGAGGCGGCCGGGTCCCCGTTGAGGGTCTGAACGATGCGAGAACGCCGCTGGCGGACTGTTTCAGCATCCCGCTACGCTTTGCACAGGGCGCAGCGCCGCTGATCCGTCGTCCCGGCCTGCTCCATCGCCGCGAGCGCTCGCTCCTTGTCAGGATAGTCGAACCAGCCGCCCTCCCAAAAATCGCTGGAGGAGCCGATCGTCGACGAGGGCACTTCGGCACAACGATCCTTGTGGAGCGTAACCCGGTCGATTGAGCGGGCGATGTGAATCCAATAGATCATAGGAACAGCCCTTCACAGACAGACCGAGACACGGCCCTTGGGTTACGACTCAGGGCTCGTCCGCGCTCACGACCTGCGATCAGATTCCACTTCGACCGACGAGAGAGGCTCGTCGGCGGTTGAGACAACCTACGGCAGGAGCTGCCACTCATCTTTCTCAATGAAGACCTTGACGCCGGTCTCAAGTTTCTTGATGTCGTCCTTGTCGAAGAGCCTCATGTAGCGCTCGATCCGATCCTCGTCATCGATCCGCTCTTCTTGCATCATTCCACCGGTACTCTTGTATTTCCGAATCAACAGGGGCATCGAAATCCTCCTCGTAAGCCACTAGAAGTCACCTCAGCAAGGTGTGTACAATAAGGCAAAGTTCACGGGCCGGTCAAGAGCGGATTCGCACTCTGTCCCGAGAAAATCCAGCATGAAGGATACGCACGATGCCGATCTACGAATATCGTTGTGGAAAATGCGAAAAGCAGTTTGACGCGACCCAATCCGTCCATGTCAGACCGGAAGACACGATCTGCCCGCACTGTCAGGCCCAGGAGGCGACACGATTGATGTCCGCCAGCACGACAGTGGTCAAAGGGACCCACAAAACCGGCTTTGCTGAACAAAAAGCCTACAACATGCTGGACGAGCGGATGGACAAATTCGCCAAGCTACCACCGCTGATGGGAAAACGCGCCGCCCCCGAGACTGGCGGACCACCAGACCCCGCAAGCGGCGGCATCACGGAGAACTGAACCAGACCGTGGATCGGCATGTGCACGCACAGCATCCTCATCCCGATAGCCACCCAAACCCAATGGAGATCCCATGATTGCGAGACAGGTACTCTCGCTAAGCCTCGGCCTGCTATTCAGCTGGAACATGGCCACCAGCGCGCTGGCGGAGGTGACCGGAAACCTGATCATTGCGGGCAACGGACCGGAGCTCACGACTATTGAAGCCCTGGCCCGCGCCTTTGAAAAAGCCAACCCCCGCGCCTATCTCGATGTCGTTTGGGAGGCCAGCTCGAAGCCGGTTGAGCTGGTTAAAGCCGGCCAGGTGCACATCGCCGTGACCGGGACTGAAACGCCGGATCTCTCGGCGACCGTCATCGCCTGGGATGGAATCGGCATCCTCGTGCACCTCTCCAATGTGACAAAAGATGTGACGAAACAACAGATCGCCGACATCTTCTCCGGCAAGATCACGATGTGGTCAGAGTTGGGCGGCCTCGATACAAAAATACTGGTCATCGACCGGCCTCGCAATCAAAATATCCGCGATGCGTTTGAGGCTCAGCTTGGCGTGACGGGAAAGATCACCAATAGCGCCAAAGTCATCGGCTCCGATGAGCAGGTCGTCAAAACCGTCGTAGGAACATTACCCCCACTGTCTGCCATCACCTATCTCTCGTTGAATCAGGCCCTGACTGCCGTCTCAGGCGGCGTCGCCGTCAAACTCTTGCCCATCGATAAGATCGAGCCGGAGGTCCCCACCGTGAAAGACGGCCGCTATCCCTTCCGACGCCCGATCCTCCTCCTGTCCAAGAAGGAACCGAATCCCCTGGCTGAGGCCTTCACGCAGTTCGTGCTGTCCCAAGCCGGTCAAGAACTCATTGCCGACACATACATTCCGCTCAAAGAGAAATAGTCCTGAACCGTCGTTCATTGAAGGAGGCACCTATGCACATGTGGCGATCATCGGTCTTCATGCTACTGGGGCTCATCGGAAGTATGGCAACACCGCTTCCTCTCTCCTATGCGGAAGAGCCGGGGGCCATGGTGGACGGCGCGGGCTTCACCCTCTACGGGACTGAATCAATCAAGGGGTCCGATGCCGCAAAGGTCGAACGGGACCCGGTCTGCGACCGGAGCAAGCGGCCAAAGATCTTCAAGGTTGAACCGGATGAAGCCAAACCTGGCCAGAAAGTCACGATCAAAGGCGAGAATTTCGGGGCCAAAGAATGTTTCCACGGGGTGGCCTTCAGCGCGGCGGGGCCTGCCAAAATCGACTATACCTTCGTCAACGAAACGACCATCGAAGCGACCGTTCCTGACGTCCGGGCCGGCATGTCGTTCATCGATGTGGTCGCCGGCGGCGGCAACGCCAGGTCAAAGGGCTTTTTAGTTCAAGCCAAGTAACCGGAAGCCGACGATCTCCACCCGAGGCGCGGCACTGTGCCGCGCCTCGGGTCCCCTCGATCAGGCCCATTTCAGCCTTCGTTCCCTCGACAAGACTCTTGATCTTATGCTAGCTTACGCGCTCATTTTCGCCTGAGAACCCTCGCGATTCACGCGCGATCTGAGGAGACGGGGACTGGTATGTTCAAGAAGATTTTGGTGGCCAATCGCGGCGAAATCGCCATGCGGATTATTCGCGCCTGCCGCGAATTGAACATCGCCACCGCCGCCATCTACTCCGAAGCCGATTCGACCGGGATCTACGTCAAAAAGGCAGACGAGGCCTACATGGTCGGCCCGGGACCGGTCAAAGGCTTCCTGGATAGCCAACAAATCGTCAGTCTGGCCCAACGGATCGGCGCCGACGCCATCCATCCAGGCTACGGATTCCTCTCGGAAAACTCGAAATTTGCGCAACTGTGCCAAACCTCCGGCATTACCTTCATCGGCCCATCGCCGCAAGCCATCGACTTAATGGGGAGTAAGGTCAACGCCCGCGACCTCGCCAAGCGAGTGGGCGTTCCCATCGTCCCCGGCACCGAAGGCGGCGTCACCGACGTCAACGAAGCCCTATCGTTTGCCAAAGCCACTGGGTATCCCGTCATCATTAAAGCCAGTGCAGGTGGAGGAGGACGCGGCCTCCGGGTAGTCCGGTCCGACGCCGAACTCCGTGAGAACATGGCGGTGGCCTCTCGGGAAGCACAAGCGTCGTTCGGCGATGGCAGCGTCTTCCTCGAAAAGTATATCGAACGACCGCATCACATCGAATTCCAGATCCTGGCCGACAAACACGGCAACATGATCCACCTGGGCGAGCGCGATTGCTCGATCCAACGGCGGCATCAAAAGCTCATCGAAATCGCCCCCTCGTTGATCCTGACGCCGAAGCTGCGCGCCGAAATGGGTGCAGCGGCCATTACCATCGCCAAGGCGGTCGATTATGACAATGCCGGCACGGTTGAGTTCCTGCTCGACCAGAACGGCCATTATTACTTCATGGAGATGAACCCTCGCCTCCAAGTCGAACATACGGTGACCGAGCAGATCACCGCGATCGACATCGTGCGCAATCAAATCGCCATTGCCGCGGGCCTGCCTCTGGAGATCACGCAGCAGGAAGTCACGCTCCAAGGCCATTCCATCCAGTGCCGCATCAATGCCGAAGATCCCAAGAACAACTTTATGCCTTGCACGGGCACCATCACCGCCTATCTCTCGCCGGGCGGGATCGGGGTACGCATCGACGGAGCGGTCTACAAAGACTATACGGTGCCGCCCTACTACGACGCCCTCTTGGCCAAACTCACCGTCCGCGGCCGTACCTGGGAAGAAACCGTCAGCCGGATGAGACGGTCGCTCGAAGAATATGTCCTGCGCGGGGTGAAGACCACGATCCCCTTCATGAAAGAAATTATGCAAGAGCCGGATTTCATGGCGGGTCGTTTCGACACGTCCTATCTCGAGACGCATCCGGACCTGTTCAACTACCACGATTTCGAACAACCGGAGGACCTGGTGTTGGCGCTCTCCGCTGCCATCGCCGCCTACGAAGGGCTGTGACCCCACAGCCGCCGATCAACCACCGATAACGAGTTAACCGGCAGATTAGAACATCATGGCGACACGACGACCTACAAAAAAACAGGCCCCCAAGAAACGAGCGGCAGCACCAGCCGTCCGGACGTCAAAAACCCGTGCCAAGGTCAGCCCCGAGCTGACCATCCAACCGGCAACCGGCAAGCCCATCCTGATTACCGATGTCGCCTTGCGCGACGGCCATCAATCGCTCTTGGCCACGCGGATGCGGACCGAGGACATGCTACCCATCGCCCAAAAGCTCGACGCCATCGGCTATTGGTCCCTCGAAGTCTGGGGTGGCGCCACCTTCGATACCTGCCTGCGCTTCCTCAAGGAGGATCCATGGGAACGGCTCCGCGCGCTGCGCGCCGCCATGCCCAACACGAAGCTTCAAATGCTGCTCCGCGGGCAGAACCTGGTCGGATATCGGCACTATGCCGACGATGTGCTGGAACGGTTCATCGAACGATCCGCCGCAAACGGGATCGACGTCTTCCGCATCTTCGACGCGCTGAACGATATCCGCAACCTCGAGCGGGCCATGCGAGAAGTGAAGGCCTGCGGCAAACATGTCGAAGCCGCCATCAGCTACACCGTCAGTCCCGTCCACAGCGTGGACCGTTTTGTCGACATGGCGAAACGGCTGGAGGACCTCGGAACCGACACCCTCTGCATCAAAGACATGGCCGGCCTCCTGGCCCCGCTCGACGCCTATCACCTCATTCGCCGGATCAAGGCAGCCGTGAAGGTTCCAATCCATCTCCATTCGCATTACACCTCGGGAATGGCCTCAATGACCTCATTGATGGCCATCCTCGGCGGGCTGGACATGCTCGATACCGCCATGTCGCCGTTGGCCGGCGGGACATCACATCCGGCGACGGAAACCGTGGTCGCCTCGCTGAAGAACACTCCGTATGACACGGGGCTGGACCTCGCCTCGTTCCTCCCGATCACCGAACATTTCCGCACCGTTCGGAGAAAGTATCGTCAGTTCGAAAGCGAATTCACCGGGGTCGATGCCGAGATTCTCACGTCGCAGATTCCCGGCGGCATGCTCTCGAATCTCGCCGCCCAACTGACCGAGCAGAACGCGCTCGATCGGATGAAAGAAGTCCTGGATGAAGTGCCGCGCGTCAGAAAAGACATGGGGTATCCCCCACTCGTCACCCCCACGAGTCAGATCGTCGGCACCCAAGCCACGCTGAACGTGCTGACGGGCGAACGATACAAAGTCATCACCACGGAAACCAAAAACTACTTCCTCGGACTGTACGGCAGGGCACCGGGACCGCTCGATCACGACATCATGGCCCGGGCGATCGGGGACGACCAACCCATCAAGACCAGGCCGGCCGATCGGCTGGAGCCTGAACTCGAAGCCATCAAAAAAGATCTGCCGGCGTCGGCCACCACGATGGAAGACCAGCTCTCGTTCACGCTGTTCCCCGCCATCGCACGGGACTTCTTCGATGCGCGCGAGAAGGGGGACCTGACGCTGGCGCCCCTCGAAAGTTTCTCGCCCAGTGGCCCGGCGACAGCCACCGAACTCCATTTGGCCCCCGCCGAATTCAACGTCACGGTCCACGGCGAAACCTACCATGTGAAGGTGTCCGGTTCCGGGAGGAAGGTCGACGGGCGCAAACCCTACTACATCCGCGTGAACGACAAACTCGAAGAGGTCTCGCTGGAGCCGATTCAGGAGATCCTGGCCGGCGTACCGGAGGCTCCAGACAGCGGCACCGGCGCCAAACGCAAACGGCCCAGACCGTCCAAGCCGGGGGACGTCGCCCCTCCGATGCCGGGTCGCGTCGTCAAAATACTTGTGCCGATGAATGCCGAGGTGAAGGCCGGTGATCCCCTGCTGATCATCGAGGCCATGAAGATGGAGAGTCAGGTCCCTGCGCCGATCGACGGGACCGTCACCGCCATTCTGGTCGTAGAAGGCGACAACGTGAAGACGGATGAAACAGTCATCCAGCTGGAATAGCGCCCTTCACAACAGCCCGGCGCCACCACCTCACAGCGCTCGTACCTGGGTGCGCACTTCGCTCGTAGGCCTGTCGCTCATGCTGACTGCTTGCACGTCACCGTCTTCCTTGCCTCAGTGGTTCGACGCCCTTGGGCGACTCCCCGTCAACAGCGTCACGGTCCAGGGTCAACGCATGGCGTACCTCGACGTGGGACAGGGGCCGCCCATCCTGCTCCTCCATGGATTCGGGGGCTCGATGTGGCAGTGGGAACATCAACAAGCTGCGCTCTCCGCCCATTTCCGCGTGATTACTCCCGACCTGGTCGGCGCAGGGCTGTCGGACAAACCCGATATCGAATACCGGCCGGATCAACTGCTGGCATTTCTCGTGGGCTTTATGGATGCGCTCAACATTTCTCAGGCCAGCGTGGTGGGAAACTCCATGGGAGCCGGACTCGCCATCGGGCTTGCCCTCAACCACCCGACACGCGTCTCACAGCTCATCCTGATCGATGGACTCCCGGCTCATGTCATGGAACACCTGGCCAGCCCCTCGCTTCGTCGCGCCTTGACGACCAGCACCCCATCCTGGCTGGTCTCGTTCGGCAATTGGCTCTTTGGAAGCCTGATGCTCGAATCCACGCTGCGTGAATTCGTCTACGATCCGGCCCTGTTGACTCAAGCCGTCCTGGACCGCTCCAACCACAATCGCCAGCAGCCAGGACTCTTCCGGGCCCTCCTCACCATCGGCACCAACCTCCCGCTGTGGGAACAGCACTTCGCGCCGCGCATCGGAACCATCACCCACCGTACGCTGATTGTATGGGGCGAGGAAGATCGCGTCTTTCCCCTCCCGGCCGGCGACCAACTCCATCGAGCGATTACCGGCTCGACGTTCGTGACAATTCCTCAAGCAGGCCACATCCCTCAGTGGGAACAGCCTGAGGTCGTGAACAAGGCACTCCTGGACTTTATGAATCCCTAGCATAGGCCACAGGACTCGCGCGACAATGCGTACGGTTGTCTTACAAGGAGAATATGATGAGGACGGCATTTCGAACAATCATCGGCGCCACAATCTGCCTGACGATCGGGCTTACCGGATGCGGAAGTACCGGAACCGGGACCAGTTTTCTCTATAAGAACCTCACCGTCGCAGATGGCAGCACCATGGCGGGTGAAGGCCATACCGTCCTCTTCAAGGGAAGCCCCCTGGTTCTCTCGGGAACCGGCATTAAAGTCGGCGATCCTCTCCGAGAGGTCAAACTGACACAGACGGATCTCTCGCAGGTCAACATCGCCGAGACCAAGGGCAAGGGCAAGGTCCGGATCATCAGCGTCGTGCCGTCGCTGGACACGAAAGTCTGCGAGCAACAAACCCATTTTCTGAGCGAGAAGAATAAAGGGTTGGACAAGCTCATCGAGCTGATCACCGTCAGCATCGATACGCCCTTCGCCCAAAAGCGATTCGCGGAAGAGGCCCATATCACCAACGTGACGTTCCTCTCCGATTATCGAGGCGCCGAATTCGGAAAGACCTACGGACTCCTCCTCAAGGACCCCCACATCCTGGCGCGTACCGTCATGGTCATCGACGCCCACAACCACGTGAGGTATTTGCAAATCACGCCCGAGCTGGCGCAGCTGCCGGACATGAATGAAGCGTTCGCGGTGGCTAAGTCATTGATCACGGCCAATTAGCAGGATGCTGAAACAGTCCGCCAGCGTCGTTCTCGCATCGTTCAGACCCTCAACGGGGACCCGGCCGCCTCACCACTCGGCGGCGCGCACAGACGTGGTGCTCCTTACTCGTCGCACCGTGCGCCCCAGAGGGTACGCCTCGGCCCTTCACTCGCTGCGGCCTTGCTG